>CAYYJH010000005.1:48505-56810 GCA_964472195.1 uncultured Ignavibacteriaceae bacterium
CTGGGATATTTAATTTGTCATTTTCTCTTGTGACCAATCAATCTAATTACATCTGATTTACCTGTGTGATATTTCCCTTCATTTATATCTTTTTCAACCTGTTCAATAAAATCAATTTCCAGATTTTGAAAATCGCCTTCTAATTCTTCCTTGTTGAAAAGCATTTCGATATTTTTTGGACCTCCGGTTTCATTGTTAATTTGTTCTTTAGCAAATGCTTCCATGATCAGAATCCCACCTGGCTCTAAAAGATTGACAACATTTTTGTGAACTATTTTTCTTAAGTCCGGGGTAAGATGAACGAATATTAAAGCAATTGCATCATAATAATTTCTATATGAACTTAGATTTTCTAATTCGTCTATGTAATAATTAATTTCAACATTATTTTTATCGGCGAGTTCTAAAGCTTTCTTTACGGCATTTCGGCTAAAGTCGAATGCATCGACCTTCCACCCCTTTGTAGCAGCATAAACTGAATTCCTGCCTTCACCATCTGCTGGCAGTAAAATCTTTCCCGATTTAAGGTCATTTATAGTTTCCTTAAAAAATTTATTCGGATCCAAACCATATACATATTCATCACTTCGATACCTGTCATCCCAAAACTCACTCATTTTGTTATACGGTTCATCTGAATTCTGCTCTTTCATTTTTTTACCGGCTCTTTCTTGAACGATTGTTTCGGCTGCTTTCCTTTTATTTGTATCCATAAATGCATCGGTTGCACCATAAATAGTTACAGGCAGGCTTCCACCTCCTTTTCTGGCATTTCGAAAATATTTTGTTAATAAAAATGCAAAGGCAGTAACAACGACAATGATAAGCAGGATTTCTAATACTATAACAAGATTGTTATCCTGTATAAATGTTCTGTTCTCGATAAGGAGTACCATATTTGAAAGAAATAAATTATTCATTAAAATTGTTAATCATTATAAATTAATTTTAATTACTTAAAGGCAAAACAATCGCACCTTTCCGAAAATTCCCGATGACTTCAGCTTTTCTTTGTAAATATAACTGCCCAACAACAGCACCACTAATAGCATCCAGCTCATCGCCATTCATTTTATTGTTGATGCCTTTTATACCAAATTTCTTTAAACCTTTTCTAAGTTTTTCTAATCCATTCTGCTTGCGGGGTATTTCCCAGATATCCTGGGCTGCACCGGGATAAATTTCGATTACACTATATTTTTCTCTTTCGAGTTTTGTCTTAAGTGCAATCCCACGCATTGTTAATGATCGCATAGGTCCGAGTGTGATAGGAAAGAAACGTATTCCACGTCTCAGAAGCTCACGGTCGCATGGACGAAAGTGTTCTCCATTTCTGTCTTCGAATGTTTTTCTACCGGGCGGCAGGTTCAATGGAGCATCAATTGCTATTAGATCAGGTGAATTAGTCTTAACATATTCAAAAATCTCATCGTCAGTGTTAACAATTTTACAGGTTAAGATAATGTTATCGGAAAGTATACAAATACCGGTTTTTCGCTTAAAACTTCCAGCTAGATCAATACCGATCACTTTAAATATCTTTTTCATTTTCATTGTTTCAATTCAATTAAGTATTCATGGTACGTATCGGTTTTTCGGAATCCAATATTTTCGTATGATTTAATAGCATTCAAATTATCAACACCAACATTTAGACCGATAACATCAACTTCATTTAATAATTCCTTACATAATTTTACAGTGACACATGTTCCATATCCATTACCTCTGTAATCTGGAAGTGTTGTTATGTTCCCGAGTGCTGCTACCCTATACTTTTGTGAGTATGTATGAATTCCTGCTATGCTAACCAGTTTGTTGTTTAATCTAATTCCATAATACATTCTGGTTTTAAGCATTCTTGAGTCAAAAAAGTTTTCTGGATATGAAGTATTATAGAGCTCTCGAATTTCCGTTATGTCTTTTTCGAATAAGTTCGTTGCTGATTTTATGTTAGTGTTTTCTAAACAGTGTTTATCTTTTAAAATCATTTTAAAATGTTCACCTTTTGAAATAAGTTTGTATTTATCTTTGAAAACATCTTCTGTACCGGGTGATAGGTGTGCATAAAATTTATTCGGTAGTGATGCCAAACATGATTCGAGTAACTCTTTCAATTGTCCCAATTCATTTTGAGGTGAAAGGGCTTGAACGACGACTGGATCTACTGCTTTATACAAAAGTATAATTGCTTTTAAATTATTATTAGCTTTTAATCCATACCAATTTGTATAAGGATAATAAAATTCATCAAGGTCGCCTAAATGATACAGGTAAAGAGATGGATATCTTCTTAAAAATGTTTCATTCTCTTCTTTGTTATATAAAGTAATAAACTCCATTCGAAGAAATTTATGACTTAATCATTACAAGACACATCTTAAACTTTTTAACCGCTTGTATTGAATGAGGCTCGTTTGCCGGCATAATAATCATTTCACCTTCTTTTACAGTCCTGGCAACTCCTGAGATTTTAACTTCCGCTTCACCGTCGGCGATGTATACAAGTGCATCGAATGGAGCAGTATGTTCGCTTAATCCCTGACCTTCGGCAAAAGCAAAAAAAGTAACATTACCAGTATCTTTTTTAAGAATCGTTTTACTGACAACTGAACCATCCTGGTAATCAGCAAGGTCTTTCATACTTAATACTTTTGATAATAAATCTTCCATATTGGTTGTGATTCAATTTGATTAATGAAATATGTTGTTGTTTAAATTATAAAGCTCATGAATTTCTTACTTTTTAATGATCTCGCAGAATATACTTGAGTTATCTACTTCGGTTACTTTTGGAATTAAGTTTAACTTATTACAAAGGTCAAGAAATTCACCCTCTGTGATGGTCGTCGCTTTAAATCCATCCATACAAACAATAATACCATCTTTTGTTTTCTCTTCATTAATTTCTCCTAAGAGACCATATTCCGCCTGTAATCTAAACCATTCCAGTCTATGTTTCCAGAAGTTGTTTGAATAGCTTGAAAAGAAGGCTGTACCACCTTTGCGGGTTACACGCAATGCTTCTTTCATCAATTCAAGTTTATCAAGCTTAAATGCTGACAAACCGTTTTGTATACAGAGTACTTTATCAAACCGTTTGTCGGGAAAGTCAAGTTTACCAGCATCCATTTCATAAACTTTGCAATTCGTAATATCTTTTGAAATATTCTTTGCCATTTGAATGTTGTCATGAGAATTATCTATTCCTGTAATTGTATTAGCTCTCTCCGCGAATTTCAGGAGAACTCTCCCGTATCCGCATCCAAGTTCAAGAACATTATCAGAAACTTTGGTTTTACATAGTATAAAATCTATCTCTGCTTCAAGATACTGTTCAACTCTCGGAGGAGCTAATTCGTAACATAGTTTTAGACGTTCTGCTGATAAATTCTTTGAATAATAATCGTCCACTATTAGAAGTTAATTTATTCCATACACTTGCTTCGGAGATAAATGATCAGGAAGTTTTTCTAAAAGCGCAAGACGTGTAAGATAGCATAAGTGGCATTCTTCAACGTAAGATTCATCGCATTCTATTCCGTACTTCTCTGCCAGTAATGCCGGACCCCCTTTTATTAAATATTTTAATACGGGGTGTTCATACGGGTTAAAATTCTTCACAATTTCTGACAAAGGTGTTATCCATGCATTACCAATAATAATACCCTGACAAATATGAACGTTCCCATAAGCATCTATATGAACCCTTTCGGGAGCGATTAATTCCTCGTGCGTACATTCGGTAAATTCTTTCCAGTGCCTTTTGGGAAGGTCTGAGGTTAACTTATCGACAGCTCTGCCCCTGAAACGTGTGTTTCCTCCTATAATAGGTTTTCCCTTTTCCTGAGTATCATCTTTCTCAGAATTTACGGTTGGTTGTTCAATACAAATGGTATCAGTAGGGATACCGAGTTTCTTTGAAGCATTGTATGCGAAATAAGCCGGGTTGCTTATAACGTCATCATAATGATATTGGTCGTTGCTTATACTCAGGTCAGAAACATTCAGTTCTTTCAATGGTTTCAACCAGAGTTCCGCATCTTCTTCGGATGTAGACCAATAGCCGTTGGTAACTATTCCCGTTTTAAAACCCATACTGCTTGCTATTTCAATTCCTTTAAGCATGAGTTGGTAATACAGAAAGGGTTCACCGCCCTCGAAATATATCATTTCAATAGTGCCAATCTTTGGTAATTCATCGAATATTTTGTTCAACTGTTCTAACGTGAACGTTCCCTGTGCTTCAGGGCTGCAATATACAAAGCAGTGATCACATTCGTATGTGCATTGATAGGTCAAAAGAAAATGGATTCCTGTTAACATAAAATAAGTTTTATTTTAAATTTCTAATTTTCCTAATTGTTATTATGATATAAAAAAATTCCTAACAACAAATAAAAAAAACAAATAAAATACAAATTCAAAATTATATTGCCCAAAACTTGTTTGGAATATTCGAATTTAAGATTTGTAATTTATTTGTCATTTGTTGATTGGAATTTGTGAATTATTCAAGTTTTGTTAATTAGATCAATTAGAAATTAGTAATTAAAATTTTAGTCAAATATTTTGAAAAATTCTTATTAGTCTCTTACATAATGCCGCATATCAAAAGGTATATCTAAAATCATCTCAGCGTAACCTTTATAAATACCATTTTCAAACCATGGTGTATGGAATACAAAATGTTTTACTCCATTCTTTTCCGTTGTATAGTAATTTGGTTTTTTCGAAGCAATAAGTTCTTCAAGTTTTGCTTTTGCAGATTCGGGATGACAATCGATTAATTTAGTTCCTATCAAGTTTTCTCCTCCTTCTTCTTCGAATGCTTTTATTGATTTATCGTTCATCTCGATTATTATCCCATTCTCGTCGCAGATACTTATTTCTGCATCGATTTCTTTGGTCCAAGGAAAATATTTCATGCTAATATTTTATTATTGAATAGTAATATTTATATTGTGTATTGTATTTACCATGCGTACGCTTCAGGTGCATGCCCACCCGGTCCTTGCCATATCTCATCCAATAGTTTCATAGTTTCATCATCGAGTTCAATTTCGAGTGTTCGCATGCTTCCTTCTAATTGTTGCATCGTTCGTGGTCCTATGATAGGGGATGTAACAACCGAATTTTTAAGTAACCATGCTATGGCAACGTCAGCAGGTTTTTCACCGAGTTTTTTACACAAGGCTTCATAACGTTCAAGCTGGTCTCTGTGCTTTTCAAGAGCTTTTTGCACAAGCTCGCCTGCTCTTCTACCTTCGTTTACTTTTTGCAAAATACCTCCGAGCAGTCCTCCAGCCAGCGGACTCCAGGGAATAAGTGCTAATCCGAATTCCTTACATGCAGGGATAACCTCAAGCTCAACTGACCTTGCGCGCAGGTTGTAGATGCTTTGTTCCGATACAAGCCCCATAAAATTACGCATCCTTGCTTCGTACTGTGCCTGGACTATATGCATTGCTGCGAAATTGCTGCTGCCTATATAAAGAACCTTTCCTTCCTGCACGAGCAATTCCATTGCCTGCCAGATTTCTTCCCAGGGTGCACTGCGGTCAACATGATGCATTTGATAAAGGTCGATGTGGTCTGATTTAAACCGCTTAAGGCTGTCCTCGCAAGCTTTACGAATGTGATATGCGGAGAGTCCTTTATCGTTAACACCTTCACCCATCTTTCCGTAAAGTTTTGTTGCAAGTACGATTTTATCACGTCTTCCACCCTGTGACAACCATCGTCCGACTATTTGTTCGGTAATTCCTTCTCCGAGTTTCCACCCGTAGACATTTGCAGAATCGAAAAAATTAATTCCTAAATCTATTGCGCGATCCATTATTTTAAAGCTGTCTGATTCAGATGTCTGGGGTCCGAAGTTCATTGTCCCAAGGCACAACCTGCTTACAGTTAAGCCGGTTCTACCAAAATTAGTATATTGCATATTTTGTTCTTCTTTTTATTTCTTCAATACGAGTAAGATAAACTATAAGATAATAATTATCAAGTTCGGATTTTTTTAGTATGGTAGTAATATAGGTATTGTCATAAAGTAAAGTTCTTGCTGTCAATATTATTAGTGGTACTACTTAATTAAAATTGATATAGTAAATCGATTTATACTGAGAGTGAAATGATTTTTCTTCATATTATTTGTTTTCATTAAGTAACCTTTAATTAAATACAAAAAATTTGTATAATTTATACGAATCAAAACTAAGCATATTAAATAATTTTTATAAATTTAATTTGAAACGAAAATATGGAAAGCGATATTTTATTAGTTGGTTCATTGGGATAGATTATTGTATGGTCAATACTCGGATTGAAATTAAGAAGGGAGCATATTGTCTGGTTAGATAAGATTGATAACATCTCAAAGAAAGGGGACCTTAATAAATTCTGGAATACGTTCGATAGTTTTAAAAAGCATGTTGCAGCTCATGCTCACACAATCTGTTATTCGAGCTTAGTATTTATTTTAGGTTTATATATGAAGGCTGGGCTCATTGAATATTCTTCAACTTTTTTGATAGTGCTTGCATTTTGGATACTGGTGGGAACTATAATAGAAAGTATTGGTGATTATTTTCGAAACCTTCCGATGGAGGCGGGCAGGGGTATTATTTCCCTGACGGGTTTAATTGTGAACTTTGTTGATTTAATACCTTTCAAAAAGTACAACAGCAGGGCAAGTACTTTTAAGAACTAATGTGATTTTCTTATTAGATTTTAACTTGAAAAGAAATATTAAAAATTCTATGTTAAATAGGACTAATTTAGTCTTATTTAACATTAAATCATCAATACTTTAAAAAAATGAATAGGAGAAATTAATGATACAATTAACTGAGAAAGCATCAGAACATATAAAATCTTTAATGAGTAGGGAAGGGAAGTCCGACTTTGGATTAAGAGTTGGAGTTAAAGGAGGAGGATGTTCCGGATTATCTTACTAT
Source organism: uncultured Ignavibacteriaceae bacterium (assembly GCA_964472195.1). Lineage (GTDB taxonomy): Bacteria > Bacteroidota > Ignavibacteria > Tepidaquicellales > Tepidaquicellaceae > BS750m-G4. The sequence goes on from CAYYJH010000005.1 coordinate 55,465, forward strand.
ATGGGTTTTCAGGATAAAGCAGGGCAGGAAGATACAGTATATGAAATAAACGGTATTAAAATATTCTTAGATAAACCAAGCGAAGCATATCTTTCAGGAACCGAATTGGATTATGCGGATGATTTAAACGGAGCAGGATTTGTTTTCAAAAATCCAAATGCAAAGAGGACCTGCTCATGTGGTGATTCATTCTGCGCCTAAATATGAAAAGTATGCTAATTAAAATTGATATAATCGATTATTTGGAGAATGGAATAATCAAAGAGGAATCATTCCGCAAAAAAATCGAAGAAACCGACTGGAGTTTGTACAAAGACGAAAAGGTTTTTCTTCAAGGCTGTGATAAAATTCCGATACCCACATGGGCGTATCTAATATTAATATCTAAATTAATACCAAAAGCTACAAAGATTTATTGGGGCGATCCATGTAATGCATTCATTATCTATAAACGATAATGTTGAAATATTTCGGCTTTGATTTTTAGAAAGACAATATCATTATGGAAAACGAATTGATAATTCTATTTGATGGTGTATGTAATTTTTGTAATTCGACAGTTCAATTCATTATAAAAAAGGACACACAAACTAAATTTAAATTTGCTGCATTACAATCCCGTACAGGTAATGATCTATTAGTGAAACATGGTCTCAAAGTGGATGGGTTAGATACAATTGTTTTATTGAAGAAAGGATTTGTATTTTTGAGAAGTGATGCTGCTTTACAAATTGCAAAAGAATTGGTTATGCCCTGGAGGATACTTGTAATTTTCAAAATCATCCCGAAGTTTATAAGAGATTTCCTGTACGATGTTTTTGCTAAACACAGATATAGATGGTTTGGAAAAAGAGATAAATGTCTTATCCCTACGCAGGAATTAAGACAGAAATTTTTGGAATAATGCAATTTACTAAAATGTTTGTGTGAACATTTCCATATCCGCAAATAAATATTCTTTGCTATCCAAAATCAAATTGAAAAATATTTTTGAAATTTGTATTATTAACTATAACAAATACTTTAAAATGTATTCTAATTTTATGCATCTGATATGAAGGTGTATAACAAATTTATCTTTAACTTTTAATAAAGGAGTAAATAGTTATGTCAGAAGCAATAGTTGCAAGTAAAACGCCTTTTGCAGTCGAGGTAAAAGAAGGTGAGAAGTATTTTTGGTGCCAATGCGGTAAGAGTATGCTTCAGCCTTTTTGTGACGGTTCACATAAAGATACGGATTTTACACCGGTGATGTACACAGCAGATAAAGATCGAACGGTTTATTTCTGTGGATGCAAAAAAACTAAGAATCAGCCATTGTGTGATGGCAGTCATAAACAGCTTGC
>CAYYJH010000006.1:0-54618 GCA_964472195.1 uncultured Ignavibacteriaceae bacterium
GGGTAGAAAGTTCATACTACGCAAACCTTAAAACAACAGAAGGTCAGGAGATCGAGATTTTGGATTTTGGTGAGAGAAATTATAACTTTGGGGTGGATTATAATGATTAGGCTTACCTGATGCTATGGAGCGCAGCGGAATAGTGATCAGGTGCAACGATTTGTTATGTGTTCTATTCATTTATTTTGTACTCAACGGTTTGTGTATGTGTAGTGCGGGATTAAAAGTACAAAACTTTCAATAACGCACGGAGCCAATTCGTTTATTCATATTTTCATATTTTCCGTCAATCATCAAAGACGAATTGGCGGTGTTGCAACGGAGAACTACGGTTGAATTAACCGTTGAAACCCACATTACATATAGCTTTTGTTATGCGTTCGGCTTTTAATTTTCTAGTTAGCTAAACTGCATTATTGAGCAATTCCACATTGAAATTAATTTTCGCATTCAATGCCCTAAAAACTTTTAAGATTGTTTCAAACCTGGCATCGGTGAGATGATTTTCAATTTTTGAAATTTGAGCTTTTTTTACTCCTACTAATTTTCCAAGTTGTTCTTGGGTTAAGTTTCTTTCTTCTCTTATTTTTTTAATTGTTTGTCCTAAAATATCAAGTCGTAATTCTTCTTCAAAAGCATCCCTGTCTTTTGTGCCTTCAATTCCAATATGCTCATCAATCATTTCGTCCAAACTTTTCCTTCTTAATTTATTTGTTTTCATTTTTCTTGTTTTTTTGTTCAAAATAAATTTTTCTTATTTCCTCAGCTTTTTTTATTTCATTTTTCGGAGTCTTTTGGGTTTTCTTAATTATTCCATGAGTTGCCAGAACCAGAGTTTCTTTTTTATCTGTTTTATCCCAAAATGCAAAAAGTCGATACTGTTTCTTTTCAAAAAGTGTCCGAAACTCCCAAATATTTTCCGATAATTTTTTAAATAACTCCGGGTCATTAACTAATTGCGATTTCCTCAAATTATAATAAATCTTTCTTTTAGCTTTTAATTCCAATGAATTCATGAAATCAATTGCTTCATCCAAAAAGTCAATATTAAATTTTTCTTCCATTCAAATAATCTTTTTGTAAAAGTAAAAGTTTCTTCTTTAGGAAACAAGTGAAATGAAAAATATACTTATTTTGTTTTCTTTCAAGCTGACGCATAACGGTTGTGTATACTTATTGTTGTTATTCCGCCAAATCGGGTGTATAACAACAATTGTTGATATTTTTCTTTTTACCATTTTACTATTTCCTCCTATTCAAAAAAATCATCTACCGGATTTTTAATCTTATCAATCGCCTTTTTAGACACATGAGTATAAATCTCTGTTGTTTTTGAACTATTATGTCCCAACAACTCTTGAATATACCTTAAATCAGTGCCTTGCTCAAGTAAATGTGTCGCAAAACTATGGCGTAACATATGCGGAGTAACATTTTTATGAATTCCTGCTTTAACCGCTACTTTCTTTAATATGTTCGCAACGCTTGTTGGAGAATATTTACCACCCTTTGCTCCTTCAAAAAGATATTTTTGAGGTTTATACTCTTTGTAATACTTTCTTAATATCTGAAGTATATTTTCAGATAATAAGGAAACCCTATCTTTTTTACCTTTCGCTCCAATAATGTTTATAACCATTCTTTCTGAATCAATATCAGAAATTTTCAAATCAATTAATTCACTTCGTCTTAATCCTGCTGAATATATCAACAGCAATATACAGTGATGTTTTATATTGCCGCACGAATTCAGTATTTTCTTTACTTCATTTTTACTCAAAATTTTTGGCAGTTTATGTTCTTTATTGGGACGATGAAGCTCATAATATTGTTTACTTTTACCAAGTACTTTTTCGTAATAGAATTTAATAGCATTTATTCTCTGATTTTGCTGACTGATAGAAATGTTTTTTGATTGAATCAGATTTAATATGTATTTGTTTATTGAGTCAGTCGTTAATTCTTCTAACTTCTCATCTTTGAAATGAGTACGGAAATCCTTGAAATAATTACAATAGATTCTTTGTGTATTATTGCTATACCTCTTTTGAACTAGCAACTCTTAATATTTTCTCAAAATTTTATTCATTGTATTTAACTTTTTACACATAACGGTTTTGCGTATAACCTGCCCAAAACATTAATAAGTAATGGTTTAAATTTTTATAATAACTTGCCGAACATCACCGAAAATCCAAAAAGCAATGCGCTGTTTTGGGTCAGGTTGATACGCGGGTTATACCGCCGTTTACTATGTTGCTATAAACTTAAATAAAATTATTAAAATTGAAATTGTTTATCTTCAGTTATTTCTAATAGCCTTTGAAAAACGAGAACCGCAGGCATACGTCCCTTGGCTTCTCTTATGTTTACTATGGTTTTATCATTTTGCAATTGCTTTAGCATTGGCATTAGTGATTGTTTAGGAATTCCTGATCTTTTCTGGATGTCTATAGAACGAAAGATCGGTTTATCAAAAATGGCATCAAGTAGTTGATGAGAATATTGAGATCTAGTGAGTTCTATAATGCGATCTCTCATTTCAAAGTATAGTTGTATTATATCTTTTACTTTAGTGCTATTTTGTTTTGCTTGATTTATTACAGCATTTAAATAAAAACTTATCCAATTGTCCCAATTTCCTTTATCTGATATTTCTCTGAGGCACAAATAATATTCATCTCGATGTTTTTCCATATACGAACTTAAATAAAACATTGGCCGTGATAATACTTTTTTATAAAAGAGAAATAATGGAATTAGTAAACGACCTATTCGACCGTTTCCATCTAAAAAAGGATGTAGAATTTCGAATTGGGCGTGAATAACTGCTGATTGTATTAGAATATCAGAATCGTCAGATCGAATATATTTTTCAAATAACTGTAGATGATCTTGAAGGACTGTTGGATCTGGTGGGATAAAAGTTGCTTGTTCAATTGGTGTACCAGGCTTACCTATCCAATTTTGAATATTTCGAAATTTACCTGGTTGTTTATTAGCTCCACGAACACTATTCATTAGTTCTTTGTGCATCTGTCGGATGAGAAAAAGAGATAAAGGCCGATCATGTAATTGCTGTTCCGCTAAGATTAATGTTGTACGATAATTTACAATTTCTTGTACATCCTGTTTTTTACTTTCTTCAAGTAAATCTATCCCTACCTCAAATTTTAATACCTCGTCTAATGTGGCTTGAGTTCCTTCAATTTTTGAAGATAACACAGCTTCATTTGTAGTTAAGGGTGAAAGTAAAATTTCTGGATTCCTGATCGCCTGCAATAATCCATCATATCTGGCAAGTTCGGCATTGGCACGTCCGACTATTCCGATAATTTTTTCGTAGTCTAGATTTTTAATAGGTAATTTATCAGGTATATATGGTTTCATTATTTTTATCTTTTTTGTGTATAGGAGAATATACTAAAAACTTTTTGTGTATAGCAAATTAATTTTTAATGGACATAAAAATATTTATGGATATTAAAGTGGACTCAACAAAATCCAATGAATACTGGGCGGTATAACTATTAATTATACTGCATTGAATTAATTTCATTATATTGTATATACTTGTAGTATTATATATTAAAAACTGACCCTTTTTAATTCTCTCTGATAAAATAATCTAATTAATTATAAAAATAAACTCCCTATTTAATTTATAACTAAAAAAGACAACCTCTATTAAAATTACACGTGGATTTATTAAGAAACAAGGAGTTTAAGATACCTACCTCAAGCAAGTGTATCAAATGAGAAACATCTAAGACAACAATTAAAATATTTCAGAAACAATTTTAACTTTTGATTTTATCTTAATTTTGTTTTATTTTAATATAAAGCATCCAATGAGATCATAAATCATCTTATCGACTAATGAAAAAGCTTAACCTCAACGAAAATTTTATCTCCCGTATTTGGGAAGAAAGCTCTTACTACGAATATCTTAAAACCACTGAAGGTCATGGGGTAGAGGTTTTGGATTATGGTGTGAGGAATTTAGATTCGGGGGCAGACTATAGGAATGCAAAGGTGAAAATAAATGACGTGGTGTATACAGGTGATGTTGAAGTACACCGCTCAGTGAGAGATTGGAAGCTGCACGGTCATAAAAGAGATGGAAAATATAACAGGGTTATACTGCAGGTTGTTTTCTGGGATTCTGATTATGATAAAGATAGTATTCCATCTGTTAAAGGTCCCCGTCGTGTACCGACAATCGTTTTATCTAATTTTCTTGTTCAGTCGATTCATTCCATATGGAAAGATATTATAAATAAACCTTCGGAGAATTTTCAATTGCCGTGTTATCCGAAAAATCTAAAACTGGACAGTTCAGCTAAGAAGGAATTTATAAAGTCTATGGGACTTCAACGACTCAAATACAAAGCTCATAGGATAAAACAAAGACTGGATACACCGATTAAAACGAGTATGCGAAAGACCGTTTGGGAGCAAACATTGTTTGAATTTATGTTGGAAGCCCTGGGATATTCGAAGAATAAGAAGCAGTTCCTAAAGCTCGCTTCAAGAATTGATTTGACAAAGATAAAATCTCTGAACCTGAACTTAAAACAGATGGATTCGTTATTTTATGGTTCGTCCGGATTTCTTATGGATTTAAGATTCAAAGATGATTACATACAAAGCTTAAAGACTGAATGGAGCAAACAGAAAGAAAATCTTAGAACCAATATGATGAATAAATCGGAATGGAATTTCTTTCGTTTAAGACCTCCTAATTTTCCAACAGTACGTTTAGCATATGCCTCTGGTTTATGTTATGAAATATTGTACAATGATTTCTTCAAAAGGATTGTACTATGCTATGAGAACAGTAAGGATGTTTTGAAAGGTCTATATGAAATATTTGCCAGCGTAAAAATATCTGACTACTGGGTACATCATTACAATTTTGGAAAAAAACGAAATAAACCCCATAATATTATTGGGAAGGATAGGATTTCAGATATTGTAAATAATGTTGTATTACCATTGTTGTATTTGTATTCAAAAGAATTTGGTAAAAAGAAACTTAAGGATAAGGTGTTAACTTATTTTGTAAAAACCGGTTTCAATGGAAAGAATGAAATCACAAGGATTATGGAGAAACAACTTGGTTACAAGGTTAATACTGTATCAGATGAGCAAGGTATAATTCATCTTCATAATTTTTCCTGCGTTAAAGGTAAATGCAGTGAATGCAACATAGGAGAGATGGTTTTCGACAGAGTTTCGGAAGTTGACTATCTTAAGATAATTCTTTATTGATTTTAATTTACGTTTCAGTTATTTATTTTTGTTAGCTCAAATAATTTTACAACAGGTTGTACAAGTTTTTCACCGGGATTTATATTCAGGACAGTAATGTTATAAGTAACGCACTATGCACAAACAAATTGAAATACCCGACTGCAGTTCATGCAAGGCAAGAATTAACTCTGTCTTCGGTGAGTTGAGCGAAGACGAGCTTGAGTACTGGCATTCGACAAAAGGATATAACTTCTACAGAAAGGGACAGGTACTTTTTTACGAAGGTAATCATCCTTCGGGACTTTATTGCATTCATGATGGAAAAGTAAAGCTGTACAAGATAGGGCATGAAGGCAAAGAGCAGATTATACGTCTGGCGAAAGCCGGTGACATTCTTGGGTACAGGGCTTTGATAAGCGGTGAAGAGTATATCGCTTCGGCTTCGACGCTTGAGGATTCGAGGGTGTGTTTCATTCCTAAAGATACAATATTTGACCTTTTCAAAAAGAATATGGATTTCTCCCTTTACCTTATCAAATTGCTTTCGCAGGACCTCGAGCACGTAGAAAACAGGATGGTAAACCTTGCTCAGAAGCCTGTTCGGGAAAGACTTGCCGAAGCACTCCTCATACTGAAAGAAACTTACGGCATGGAAAAGGGAAATAATACATACATTAATATTGCTCTTTCGAGGGAGGACCTGGCAAACATAGTCGGCACAGCAACCGAAACGGTTATACGGCTTTTAGCTGAATTTAAAAATGAGAAGCTGATAGCTACGAAGGGAAAGAAAATTGAGATTCTGAATTTGAATCAGTTGATTAAAGTTTGTAACATATCTGATTAGAATTTAAGATGAATTCTTTCGATAAGTTTTCTCAATTTTTGAAAAAACCTTAAAACAGAGTCCTTTATCAAAATACAATGAGAAACACAAATCTTCTTTTCAATATTTTTTCAGAGCTTTCTCACGATTTCGATAAATACATTAAAAATTCATAATGCAATTCGTTCCCAATTTTGAAAAAATGATATAAATCATGTTTCTCCCTAACATCAGTCATTTGAAGAATGTTTACTGAATGATATATTGTGACTACTTTCTTTTCATAATATTTTCACAATTTAAGACCATGACATCAACTTGTTTGTATTGTAAGAATAAAAATTGCTTTGTGTTAAATTATTTCACTGTGGAAGAGATAGATTTAATAAACAATAAAAAAGCAATGATATTTTACACGAAAGGTGGTCGTTTGTTTCATGAAGGTGAAAAAACCGATAGTGTTTATTTATTGTATGATGGATGCCTGGAAGTAACGAAGAAAGATCATAAGGGGGGAGACAGGAGGATTTATTTTGCTGAAACGGGTGAATTGCTCGGGTACTGTTCTGCCATAGGAGGCGATGAACATTCATCAACTGTTTCAGTTTATAAGAATTCTTTGGTGTGTGTAATTGATAAGAAGGTTTTTTTAAACACGTTTTTACGAAACGTTAATTCAACAATGAGTTTTATGAAATTTTTATCTGACCAGATTGGTATGAGGGAAAAAAAATCAAGATTTTAGAAAGTCTTTTTAAAAAATTTCAAAAGAAAAAAATTAAAGCATATAACATTAGGAGTAAATCAATGCAAAGAAAAAAAGTTACAATCGATGGAAACGAAGCAGCTGCTTACTCTGCTCACAAAACAAATGAAGTAATTGCTATCTATCCAATTACACCGTCATCCCCGATGGGTGAACATTCGGATGCATGGTCGAGTATTGGTCATAAGAATATTTGGGGAACAGTGCCGAAGGTTATTGAAATGCAGAGCGAAGGGGGGGCATCTGGCGCTGTCCACGGTGCTTTACAAAGTGGTTCCCTTACAACGACTTTTACAGCATCGCAGGGACTTTTGCTAATGATACCAAACATGTATAAAATTGCAGGCGAGTTAACCTCCACGGTATTTCATGTTTCAGCAAGATCAATAGCCTGCCAGGCTTTATCAATATTTGGAGACCACAGCGATGTTATGGCAACAAGGCAAACCGGTTTTGGGATGATTTGTTCAAACTCTGTTCAGGAAATTATGGATTTTGCATTGATTACTCAAAGAGCATCGCTTGAATCAAGAATTCCATTTGTACATTTCTTTGACGGGTTCAGGTCATCGCATGAAGTAATGAAAATCGAACAACTGTTAGAAGATGATTTCAAAGCTATGATAGATGATAAATTTGTCAAAGAGCATCGTGCAAGGGCACTCACTCCTGATAAACCTGTAATAAGAGGTACGGCTCAAAATCCTGATGTGTATTTTCAAGGAAGGGAAACAGTAAACAAGTTTTATCAAAACTGCCCCGATATAGTTCAGAGTTCAATGGATAAGTTCTTCGATATTACCGGGAGAAGATATAACTTATTTGATTATTATGGTGCACCAGATGCAGAAAGAATTGTAATACTTATGAGTTCAGGTGCTGAAACTGCGGAGGAAACTGTTGAATATTTGATTGAAAGACAGGAAGAAAAAATTGGAATAATCAAGGTAAGACTTTTCAGACCATTTTCAACTAAACATTTCATTGAATCAATACCAAAGACCGTAAAGAAAATAGCTGTTTTAGATCGAACTAAAGAACCCGGCAGTATAGGTGAACCTATGTACCTTGATGTTGTTACAGCGATATCCGAAAATATGTCGAGTGAAACACCTCATTTTGAAAAAATGCCAACGATCATTGGCGGCAGATACGGACTTTCTTCAAAAGAGTTTACACCGGCAATGGTGAAAGCGGTTTTTGATGAACTCAATAAAGATGAACCAAAAAATCATTTTACCGTTGGTATTAATGATGATGTAACATTTACGAGTCTTGAGTACGATGATGCTTTTTCCTGTGAAAGAGATGATGTTATAAGAGCAATGTTTTATGGTCTCGGTGCTGATGGTACTGTTGGTGCAAATAAAAACTCAATAAAAATTATCGGTGAAGAAACCGACCATTATGCCCAGGGATATTTTGTTTATGACTCGAAGAAGTCATTATCTTCTACTATTTCACATTTACGTTTCGGAAAGAAGCCCATTAAATCAACTTATCTGATCGAGACTGCAAATTTCATAGCGTGTCATCAGTTTACAATGCTTGAAAAGTTTGATGTTCTTAAGAATATTGTTGATGGCGGTACTTTTTTATTAAATACTCCTTTTCCAAAGGAAGAAGTTGTTAAGAAGATTCCACGGAGAATGTGCGAACAAATTATTAAAAAGAAACTTAAATTCTATGTAATAAACGCTTATGACGTCGCTAAAGAAACCGGAATGGGTTCGAGGATTAACACTATCATGCAGACATGTTTCTTCGCAATCTCAGGAGTTCTGCCGAAAGAAGAAGCTATTGCAAAAATAAAAGAAACAATAGAAAAAACATACGGGGCGAAAGGACAGGAAATAGTTGAGAAGAACTTCGACGCTGTTGATAAGACACTTGAGAACTTGTTTGAAATTAAACTCACAGAAAATGAGATGAACGACGTTGAGCTTCCGCCAATAGTATCCGACAAAGCTCCTGAATATGTAAAAAAAGTTTTATCGAAGATAATGGAAGGAGAAGGGGATAAAGTTAAGGTGAGCGAAATGCCTGTAGATGGGACTTTTCCAATGGCGACTACCCAATGGGAGAAAAGAAACATTGCACTTGAGGTTCCTGTTTGGGATCAGGAGATTTGCATACAATGCGGTAAGTGTGCAATAATTTGTCCACATGCTACAATCAGGATTAAAGCTTATGATAAGGATCTATTAAAGGATGCACCACCAACATTCAAATGGATGGATGCACGTGGTAAAGAATACGAACAAAACACAGCCTATTCGATTCAGGTAGCAGTAGAGGATTGTACTGGCTGTACACTTTGTTATGAGATTTGTCCTGTTAAAAACAAAAAAGAGGTCAGGCTTAAGGCTCTCAACATGGCACCACAGTTCCCATTACGTGAACAGGAAAGGATTAACTATGAATATTTCTTATCTTTGCCTGATTATAACAGGCTTAAGGTTAACGTTAACACTGTAAAAGGAAGCCAACTATTACGTCCACTGTTTGAATTTTCCGGGGCATGTTCTGGTTGTGGAGAAACACCTTACATCAAACTAGTTACGCAGTTATTCGGTGACAGAACTATTATCGCAAACGCTACAGGCTGTTCTTCTATTTACGGAGGTAACCTGCCTACAACACCTTATGCAGTCGATGAAGATGGCAGAGGTCCTTCGTGGTCGAATTCATTGTTTGAAGATAATGCTGAATTCGGTCTGGGAATGAGGTTGTCGATTGATAAACATAATGAATATGCAAAGGAATTACTGGGACTGTTACGCGATAAAATTGATAAAGAACTAATCAATGAGGTTATCAATGCAGACCAATCTGATGAAGCGGGTATTCATGAACAAAGACAAAGAATAGAGAAACTAAAAAATATATTAAAAGAAATAAACAACGATGTATCCGACAATCTTCTAAGTATAGTTGATTATCTTGTTAAGAAATCTATATGGATTGTAGGCGGTGATGGATGGGCTTACGACATTGGTTACGGTGGACTTGACCACGTTATCGCATCGGGGAAAGATGTTAATTTACTTGTTCTTGATACAGAAGTATATTCGAATACCGGAGGTCAAATGTCTAAAGCCACCGGGCTTGGAGCAGTTGCAAAATTTGCAGCATCTGGAAAACCAAACCCCAAGAAAGATCTCGGCATGATGGCAATGACTTATGGAAATGTTTATGTTGCTCAGGTTGCTATGGGTGCTAATGATACACAGACATTAAGGGCATTCCTTGAAGCTGAATCATACAACGGACCTTCAGTGATAATAGCATACAGTCATTGTATTGCTCATGGTATAAATATGGGAAAAGCACTCGATAACCAAAAAGCTGCTGTTGAGAGTGCTTACTGGCATTTATATAGATATGATCCTCGTCTAATGGATGAAGGAAAGAATCCGCTTAGGTTAGATTCTAAACCTCCTAAGATTAAGTTTAAAGATTATGCTTACATGGAAACACGGTATAAGATGTTGACGAAATCACATCCTGAGCATGCTAAGGAATTAATGAAAAAAGCACAGGAAGAAGTCGATAAAAGGTGGACGCTGTATAAAGATCTTGCAGAACTCAACAATGATGATGAGAAAAAATAAAATAATTTCAAAAATAATCTATATTAAAAAATTTCTTAATAAATTATAATTTTTAAACAAATGGACATTTCCACGAACTACATGGGGTTGAAACTTAAGAACCCAATTATTCCATCTTCATCATTGCCGTTGTCAGAGACAGTCGATTCTGTAAAAAGATTGGAGGATGCAGGTGCAGCTGCTGTAGTGGTTTATTCGTTGTTTGAAGAACAGATCACACACGAAGCAGGTGAACTCGATCACTATCTTGCCCACGGTACAGAGAGCTACGCTGAAGCATTAAGTTTTTTCCCGGATATGGGAGATTTTAAAACCGGACCGGATGAATACCTGAAGCATATCAGTCTTTTAAAAGAATCTGTTGATATTCCTGTTATAGCGAGTCTGAATGGTGTAAGTGAAGGTGGCTGGATGAAATATTCTAAAATGATCGAAGAAGCAGGGGCAGATGCTCTTGAGTTGAATACATATTACATACCTGCAGACATGAATATAGAAGGTCAGGAAGTTGAAAATATGTATTTAGATAATTTGAAATGTGTAAAAAAATCTGCAAAGATACCGGTAGCAATGAAAATAAGCCCTTTCTTTTCTTCGATGGCCAATATGGCAAAGAAGCTTGACGAAGCAGGAGCGGATGCCCTGGTTTTGTTTAACAGGTTCTTTCAATCGGATTTTGATCTCGAAGAACTAGAAATTATACCGCATTTAGAATTGAGTACTAATTGGGAAATGGGATTACCACTACGATGGATAGCAATATTGTACGGCAGTGTCGAAGCAAGTTTAGCTGCTACGAGAGGTGTTCAGACTCATTTAGATGTTTTAAAGATTATGATGTCAGGTGGGGATGTCGCAATGATGTGTTCTGAATTGATAAGAAATGGTTACAAGAGAATAGCAGAAATACTTAATGATTTACAAATTTGGATGGAAGAACATGAATATGATTCAGTTGCTCTGATGAAAGGCAGTATGAGTCAAAAGTCTGTTGGAGACAAATCAGCTTTTGAAAGGGCAACTTATATGAAGACATTACAGAGTTACGAAGAGATAAAATAATAGGGGAAAATTTTTCACTCAAAGACGAAGAGAATAATGAACAAGGATTAAAGATTTTTGACTTTGATTGATTTTATCACTTAAAAGCCTTTGAAGTTTAAAAGAATTTATCAATTTAGATTTTCCGCATAATTTTATTTTTACATCCTCCGACATACAATTCGATTCCATTAATCTTTAGTAGTGGAATTTTAGATTTATCATAACGTTCTATTATTTTTGAGCCAACTCTTTGTTTAGCAATGAGCTTTACCGAAGAAATAAAAAAGTTTAGAAGCAGATTAAGATAGTTTCTATAAAGTTTATTCATCATCTTTATGATCTCAAACTTATCTATTCTATGGTATCCCTAATAATGCCTTACAACAGTCCAGTTCTTCTCCTCAATAGAGTATTGTCGTTTCAATGATAAGCTCTCGAACGTTTGTACTTAACCGATCTTTTCTTGTTTTTGAAATACTTCAGTAACCTACTGAAGATTGTTAATATCTAACTCTAATTTAGATTAAATGTTCTTTTTTATCTGATTGCTAATAAATTATAACCTTTCTATTTCTATTATTAAGGTTTCATTTATTATGAGTCAACGACCTAATTCTTAACCTTTCCATTGTTACATTTATCTTGACGCAATGCGTCCATGTATTAATAAAATTTTATATATTTATTATGTAATTATTACGTACTAAATTGCTTGTTTGAAAAATTAAATCATTATAACAATTTATTAATAACATATTCACTTGTCTTTTAAAACTAAAATATTGAAGACTCTCTTAATATTACCTCTATCTGTAGTGTTTATTTTATTGCCAATAAAACCTTTTATAAGCACATCGCATTCAGAGACTGTATCAGAAAAAACGAATAACATTGCAGTAGTTCAGCAAGAACAAAAAACCGAAAATGAAAACGAGGTTCAAGCTGAAACCAATCATGGTGATAAATTTGCAGATACTTATTTATTTGTATTCTTTATCGTTGGTGGTGCTGTTTTAGGTAGATACATTGCAAGAAAGCTAAAACAACCTCCTGTGCTCGGTGAATTGTTAATTGGGGTAATCATGGGTGCTATACTTTATCAGTTCCAGGCACCGGTAATGACACTCATTCGTCACCAGGATGAAGTTAATCAAATAATACAAAATAATTTATCCAACAACGAAACATGGGAGAAAACAATAAAAAATACTCTTCCCGATGAAGCATTCTCAATAGATGGTTATGGTGAAACATTGCTAAATATTATGGAGAGTCCGGAGTTTCCTGAGATTCGTATCACTATCGAAGCTATATTTCTGCTATCAAATATTGGAGTATTATTATTGCTTTTTCTTGTAGGTTTGGAAACAAGCATAGAAGAGATGGTTGATGTTGGTGTTTCCTCGATGATTGTTGCGATTGTCGGAGTAATTGTTCCGTTTGTGTTAGGATATTTTTTACTAATGTTTCTGATTCCAGGATTACATTCAAATGTTTACTTATTTGTCGGAGCAACACTTTGTGCAACCAGCATTGGTATTACGGCACGGGTTTTCAAAGACATGGGAAAATTAAACATTAATGAAGCAAAAATTGTTCTGGGAGCTGCTGTTATCGATGATGTACTTGGATTGATTATACTTGCTGTAGTTGCTGGTATAGTCGCTAGCGGAGCGATATCAATGTCTTTAATCGGGTTAATTACTTTTAAAGCGGTTCTTTTTCTGGGCATTACTTTGTACATTGGGAAAAAGTATCTAAGACATCAAATAAAATTCGCAGCATTAGTCGAACATAGAAATATTAGACTTTTATTTCCATTCGCATTACTCGTAATCCTTGCATGGCTCAGCGATATGATAGGATTAGCAAGCATAGTCGGAGCATTTGCCGCAGGTTTAATTGTTAAAGAGGAATATTTTCTGGACATCGATGGTAACGAATCAGATACAGTCAAAAAAGTTATGCTTCCTATAGAAACAATTTTCGCTCCTATATTTTTCGTTATTATGGGTTTGCAGGTTGATCTTTCGACATTTCTAAATTTCAATATTATTGGCGTTGCATTATTACTTACTCTTGCAGCCATAATCGGGAAAATCATATCGGGTATATTTATTAAAGGTACTGATAAAAAAATTATCGGGATAGGAATGATCCCCAGGGGAGAAGTTGGTTTAATTTTTGCAAGTATGGGAAAAGTCTTAGGAGTACTCGATAGCTCCCTGTTTTCCATAATCGTAATAATTGTCATCTTAACTACATTCATCACACCACCAGGACTTAAATGGGCTTTTGATGTTTATGACAGGAAGAAGGCGTTAGCAGCACAAAAAGTGTTCTAATTTATCCAGTGTTTTAATCCATTTCAAGCATCACAACTTTCTTTGATCCCGGAATCTACAAAATGCTACCTAAAATCTTTGTAAACTAAAAATCAATTCTGCATATGTACTCTTCCAGAAGCAACTCCTATGTTTAAATTCATTTTAGTTTTGTAAATATTATCACTATCTTTAATTTTATATTAAATTTAAAACCATTTGGATTCTCCCGTCTTCAATATGAAGCAAATAATTAAATTCTCATTCATAGTATCTGTAATGATTTATTTTTCTTATTTCAATAACTATACTGAAGAGTTTGTAAATAATAATTATTTACCCATCTCAAATTTTAAAAAGAAAACAGTTCCAGCAGATGAATGGTTTGAAAAGCAAAGAGCTTTTCCTTTTGAAGAAATTCCTAATGGTGAATATATTAAAGCAATTGATTATGTGAAAAACTACATGTCAAATGGCAACATTTCAACGGATAACAATTGGACACTCGCTGGTCCTACTAACATCGAGGGTAGAATTACTACAATAGTTATTCATCCAACAAATCCTCAAATTGTATACGTTGGCTGCGCAAACGGTGGAGTATGGAAATCGACTAATTTTTGTCAAAACTGGGTAAGTGTATTCGACGATCAAAATACTTCTTCAATCGGAGCACTTGCAATAAATCCACAAAACCCCGAAACAATTTACTGCGGGACGGGCGAACCGAATTCACTAAGGAGTTACTATCCCGGTACTGGAATATATAAATCAACAAACGGAGGTAACAACTGGACATTTATTGGTCTGGATAGCAGTTATAGCATTGGAAACATTTCTGTAAATCCAAGCAATCCATCCGAAATTTACGTTGCTGCTGTAGGCTCTTTACGTAGAAAGAATGATCAAAGGGGAATATATAAATCTACTAACGGCGGCACAAACTGGATAAGATCTTTATACATTGCAGACTCAGTGGGA
Source organism: uncultured Ignavibacteriaceae bacterium (assembly GCA_964472195.1). Lineage (GTDB taxonomy): Bacteria > Bacteroidota > Ignavibacteria > Tepidaquicellales > Tepidaquicellaceae > BS750m-G4. Next base: position 14,812 of record CAYYJH010000006.1, read on the forward strand.
GCAATTGATGTTGCAGTAGTTCCGAATAATCCTTCGAAAGTAATTGCATCTCTATGGGAACGGCAAAGAAGAGAAGATTATATCAAATATGGAGGCCCAAAGACTGCCTTGTACTTAACCACAAATTCAGGTTTGAACTGGACTGTTGTTAATGGTGGTTTTCCGTCAAACGAGCCGACACTTGGAAGAATATCACTCGATATTTCATCATCAAATCCACAGATCGTATACGCCTTAACAGCATACGCTAACGGTTATAACCGGGGTTTATATAAATCAACTGACGGAGCTGCTTCATGGACAGTTATAAATTCCACCGTTGCAAGTTCTTCGTCCTATGCATGGTTTAATAGAACCTGCAAATCAAATCCTTCTAATCCAAATATTGTTTACTGCGGTGGTCTGAGTATGCACAAATCAAACAATGGTGGCACAACATTTAGTTATGTTAGTGCTTCACATGTGGACCAGCATGCTATTGCCTTTGCCCCTTCAAATCCTTCTTATGTTGTCATTGGTAATGATGGTGGAATAGATTATACGACTAACGGAGGCTCCTCATGGTTTTACAGTAATTCTCTTCCTGTCACACAGTTCTACGCTGGGGAAATTAATTTTAGCAATCCCGGTATGATTCTTGGAGGTACACAGGACAATGGTACTATAAGAACAAGCGGCGGTGTAAACAACTGGTCAGAAATATACGGCGGTGATGGATTCTATTGCCTTGTGGACTATTCAAACCCAATGAGAGTTTATGCTTCTTCCCAGTTTGGCGGGCTTGGAAGATCAACAAATGGTGGTGGGAGTTTTATGAATGGCACATCGGGACTTGACTTATCTTACACTAATTGGATGACACCTTATGTAATGGATAAAAACAATCCTTTAATTCTGTACTGTGGAACATACAAAATTCACAAAACTACAAATGGTATGCAATCGTGGGTTCCTATAAGCCCTGATCTTACAAACAGCCACATACAAAACCTTGGTACGATAACTACTGTTGATGTCTCAAAGTCTAATACTGATGTTATATACTGCGGGACCGATGATGCTAATGTCTGGGTAACAACTAATGGTGGAACAAACTGGAATCTGGTGAATTCCGGATTACCAAGGAGATGGGTAACACGTGTTGCAATTCATCCTGACTCATCAAACATTTGTTACGTTACCCTGTCAGGATATAAAGTAGATTCCACAGGATCTCATATTTACAGAACTACTGATTATGGTGCAAACTGGGTGTCTATCGGGGGAAATTTACCGGATGCTCCTATTAATGATGTTTTAATTGATCCGAATGACACAAAGACCCTTTTCATCGGTACAGACGTTTCCGTAATGTATACAAATAATACTGGTGTAAATTGGTTCATACTTGGTACAGGTATTCCTTCAAATGTTCCCTGCCACGATCTTACACTGCACAATCCATCTAGAACTCTCATTGTCTGGACACATGGCAGAAGTGCATTTAAAATTACATTACCACCAATTGTAAACGTAGAAAACAAATATAATAAAACACCCGAAAAATTCTCTCTTTCACAGAACTACCCAAATCCATTTAATCCCATTACATTTATTGAATATCAGTTGGGGAAAAACACTAATGTTATATTAAAAATCTATGACATTACAGGAAAAGAGATTGATGAATTAGTTAACAATTATCAATTAAAGGGTAAGTATAAAATAAAATTAAATGGGGATAAATACCCGAGCGGTATCTATATATACATGTTGAAAACAAAGGAGTATTTAAAATCAAAAAGAATGATACTTATAAAATAAACCAATTTAATCTTAAAGATTCAGAAATAAAAACTACAATTATATTATGATTAAAAAAATAATATTTTACGGCTTCATTTTATCGATCTCTTTAATAACGATATCCAACGTCCTCTCGGGAACTAAGGATAGTCTTATTTTAAGACCACACGACCTGTATCCTGACGAATGGCTTGAAAGATTTCCTCACTCCTTTATACCATTAGATGTTGAACCGGGATATTCAAACCTTCCATCCGTTTTTATAAACATAAATTTATCCCAAAATACAGCACCACAAAATGAACCCTCTGTAAAGATCAGCAGAAAAGATCCCAACAGAGTTGTTGCAGCCTGGAGAGATTTCAGAACAGGAATCAATCCAGCATTAAGAAGAGTTGGTTACAGTTATTCTACAGATGGTGGAACAACCTGGTCAGTAAGTGCTTTACTACCACAGATAATACCAAACGCACCACTATCCAGTGACCCTGTTGTTGAAGTCGATACCGCAGGAAATTTCTATATAATGACTGTTTCATTAAACCAATCAAATAATAATGGCGAACTCTGGGTATTCAAATCATTTAACCAGGGTGTAACTTTTGACTCTGTTTACCTCGTTGCAAAAGGTCCATGGTTTGAAGATAAAGAATGGACAGCTTCAGATCTCAATTCGAGTAGTCCGTTTGTAAACACATTATACGTAAGTTGGACCCGGTTCAATTCCGGCACAAACATTTTATTATCGAAATCTACTAACGGAGGTGTTAACTGGAGCATCCCTGTAAATGTCAGTGATTTTTCAGTGGTACAGGGTTCCATGCCTGTTATTGGACCAAACGGTGAAATTTATATAACATGGAGGGGTTCTTCGGGTTCCAGCGCAAAAATTTATTTCGACAAATCTACAGATGGCGGCGTAACATTTGGAACAGATAAAATTATTAGCCCTTCACCACAATCATGGTTTCCCTCTATCTCAACAGATCTGTCAGGAGGTCCTAGGAATGGTTTTATATACGTGACATGGAATGACAGAACTAATGGCGATGATGATGTGTTTTTAAGCTACTCAAGCAATAGTGGTTCGAATTGGTCTGTCCCTAAAAGAGTAAATAACGACGCATTAGGAAATGGGAAACGCCAATACTGGCCATGGATATCGGTCAACGATTCTGGTATTATAGCTATAATATTTTATGACACGAGAAACACACCAAATAATAATACTATAGAAGTGTACTTAGCACGTTCAACAGATGGAGGACAAACTTTTACAAATGAACTTATAAGCACTCAGCAATCTCCAACTAATACTCCGAACTCATCAATCAGATTCGGGGATTACATTGGAATAGATTATCTTGGGAACAGGATTGTCCCCGTTTGGACAGATGAAAGAGCAGGCGGTTTCAATATGGAAATATATACAGCAATTATAAACACAACCGTTGGAATACAACCCATATCAAACAAAGTACCTAAAGAATTTGAATTGTATCAAAATTACCCCAATCCTTTCAATCCATCTACTCAAATTAAATATAACATTATTAAATCAGGAAAGGTAAAAATTACTGTTTATGACTATCTCGGGAGAAGTGTTACTCAGCTGGTTAATGAAAAACATAATCCCGGCGTATATGTTGTTAACTTTGACGGTAATAATATATCAAGTGGTGTTTACTTTTACAGACTTGAATTTGAAGATACGGATACACATTCAGATAATTTTTGGGATGTTAAAAAAATGGTGCTATTAAAATAAATTAACACAAATAGTGTTTTATTTTTATATTGAATCGAAATTATGAAAAATAGAAATTGTGCGTGCTAAAAGTTTTCAGATAAAACAAATATTAACACACAGGTCATCAAATGAATGTAGAATATACGAATCAACCAATAGAAGACGAAATCACTACTATATCGCTTAATGTTAGAAATACACATGGTGATAACTTAGTAACCGATTTCAGGTATCCAAAGAATACTAAGAATAAACTCCCGTTAATTGTTTTTTGCCATGGTTTCAAAGGCTTCAAAGATTGGGGCTGTTTCCCATATATGCTTGACAGCATAGCAGAAGAAGACGTATTCACAGTAAGTTTCAATTTTTCTTATAATGGAACAGGTGATGATGCAATTGATCAAACAGAGTTTACGAGACTAGACCTTTTCGCTCAAAATACTTTCTCACGAGAACTGGATGATCTGGGAAGTGTGATTGATTACTTAGATGCAAACAGTGATAAATTTCTCTATGATATTAATGACTTAACTCTTGTTGGTCATTCCAGAGGAGGAGGTATTGCAATTATTAAAACATCCGAAGATAATAGAGTAAAGAAATTAGTAGTACTCTCATCGGTATCAAATTTCAACAGATACAATGACGAACAGATAAAAACCTGGGAAAAAAGAGGATACATTGATGTACTCAACACAAGAACGAAGCAAAAAATGAGATTGAACTACACATTAATGAAAGACTTGATTGTGAATAAAGACAGGCTTGATCTAAAAAAAGCCATTGCAAAAATTAAAGTCCCGACAATTATAATTCATGGGGGACAAGATCTCGCAGTACCTTCTTCTGAAGCAAAAGCCCTTTATGATTCAAGCAATAAGGAATATACAAAGATAAAAATATATCCAAACACCGGACACACCTTCGGAGCCGTCCATCCTTTTAAAGGAACATCTTCCGGAATCGAATCAGTAATCTGGGATATCATAGAATTTGTCAAAGAAAATTCAGAAAATAAAAATTAATATATACATGTATGCAATTATATTAAATTAGTAAATAATAAAATTAGAATTAAACTTTTAAACAGAAACCGCTTGTTCAGAGATACGAATAAGCGGTTTATTAATTCCATATTAAACCTATTTAGAAATTGATTTATCAGAATAATTTCTATAGTTTATTTTAAAATCATTACTCTGTAAATGGTAATATTATGAAGAAATTACTCTTTGTTGCAATATCGTTTCTTGTCTGGGTAAATGTATTATTCTCACAGCAAAAAATGATTGTAAAACCAAAGGGCTTCGATCCATCAAGACTGTCAATTATTCCTGAAAAGTTTTCCCCGGTTGATACAAAGGTCAAGTATAAATTCACTCCTATTGGGATCATTTCTATTTACCCTAACATCAGAATATTACCAACAAGCGGTAACCAAACCGAATTCTCAGCAAGCATATGGTTAAATAATCCAGCACATATATTCGTTGGTGCTAACTCTGATGGCGGGCAGGGATATTATTACACTGTAAACGGAGGATTGAATTGGAATGGTGGTGATCTCTTGCCGGGCTCCGTATTAATATCATCTGATCCCGCGGTCGTATATGATATCAACGGAAAAATTCATTTCAACTATTTTGATAATGTTATGGTATCCGACAGATCAACTAATGGTGGAGCTTCCTGGCTTGGAAGAGTGTTGATACCTTCATCGGGAGATTTTGATAAAAATCACAATGCAGTTGACCTTAATGCAGCAAGTCCGTATAGTAATAGAATCTATGTTGCCTGGTCTGACTTTTTTTTACCATCCCCACCGATTGTTTTCTCATATTCAACTAATGGAGGGACTTCATATTCAACTCCACAACAGATCGGCCTACCAGTCAACAATCACTATGAGCATGGATGCAATATACAGGTTGGACCTAACGGTGAGGTTTATTGTGTTTGGGCTGCTCCTTTCAAAATTTCTCCATTCACAGAGGATTTCATAGGATTTACAAAATCAAACAACGGCGGTGTTACATGGATGACGCCTGTAAATGCAATAGACATAAACGGTATTCGAGGAAGAATTTTATCCACCGAAATCAGAACGAACAGCTTTCCTTCAATGGCAATCGACAGAAGTGGAGGTCCAAGAAATGGCTATATTTATCTTACATGGGCACAAAAGAATCTGTCACCGGCAGGTAGCGATGCTGATATATGCTTTGCATACTCTTCAAACAGCGGAACAAGCTGGAGTACCCCGGTGAGAGTTAATAACGATGCTCTGAACAATGGCAAGCAGCAGTTCCTTCCCTGGATGACAGTTGACCAAACAAACGGGATAATTTCGATTGTGTTTTTTGATACAAGAGATGTCAGCAGTACAGATTCATGCAATACATATTTAGCAGTTTCTCCCGACGGCGGCTCAACATTCGTAAATTTAAGAGTTAGCAACCAGGCTCAAAAACCTGTTCCTTTACAGGGTTATGCAAGCGGGTATTACGGAGATTATTTAGGTATCATTGCACACAGTAATAATATAATGCCATTCTGGATGGATAACCGAAACGGACCAGTGCAACTTTACTCAGCGAGAATTGCAATCGGACCAATTATATATCATACACCATTACCAGACACAGAGAATTTAAACGGTCCCTATATAGTCAATGCTAATATAATTACAATGGGAAGCGGTCTTGTCAACGGGGAGACAAAAGTGTATTGGGGCAGAGGTTCATTAACAGACAACATAGTTATGACAAACACCGGTGGTAATAATTGGACAGCAAGTATACCGGGGAACGGGAATCCGGCAGAGTACAGATATTATTTAAGAACAATTGATTTGAATGGTAGAGAAACCAAATTACCATACGGAGCACCTTCTACGTATTTTTCGTTTTATGCAGGACCTGATACTATCCCACCAGTTATAACACATACACCAATACCCTACGAGCCAAAGTCAACTTGGCCTGCTACCGTCACTGCAGAAGTAACAGATAATATTGGAATAGATTCCGTGTGGGTAAGGTGGTATATTAATAATCCTACTACAATAAAACAATTTAAACTAAATCACACATCGGGAATTACGTATTCAGCTGCTTTTAATTCAGTAAGCGCAGAGGTTAATTTTCGGGATTCCATATACTATAGAATAGTAGCCCAGGACAATTCAAGTTCACATAATAAAGATTCAACATCTTTATATAAATTTGAAATATTTGATATTCAAAATACTTGTTTTCAAAAAACGGGTCCACCAAAGCCTATTCACGATTTACAATATACTTATGATACTATTTATGTTCCCGATACTGGAACAGTGCTCGACGTAAATGTTAGATTAATTAACATACAACATCCATGGGATAGTGATCTTGATATTTATTTATTAAAAAATGGGAGAAGTTCTGAATTGAGCACTGACAATGGAGGAAGTGGAGATAATTATATCAACTGCATTCTTAATGATTCTGCAACTACCTCTATTACAATGGCTACCGCTCCTATGACAGGCACATGGAAACCCGAAACACCACTGGACATTTTCAATTTCAATACTCCTTATGGTGATTGGATTTTAAGGATTTATGATGACTCACCCGGTGATGAAGGTACACTCGTTGACTGGTGTGTTGAGATATTATACAATACATACGTTGGCATAGAAAAAACAATTACAATACCGAACAGGTTTTCTTTATATCAGAATTTCCCGAATCCTTTTAACCCCATAACAAAGATTCAATACTCAATCGCTAAACCTTCATACGTTCATCTAATAGTTTATGACGTCCTAGGCAGAGAAATAAAAACTATCGTTAATGAAATTAAAAAAACCGGTGTATACATAGTTGATTTCAACGGGGAAAACCTTCCGAGTGGTGTTTACTTTTACAAACTCGAAGCAAAACCAAACGATAAATCAATGGGGAACTTTATTGAGACAAGGAAGATGTTACTTGTAAAGTAATCTCTCAATAATTTATTCTTAAAATAATTTTTAAAATCCTGAGAACTTAAAAATCAAAGGGTATTATTTTATCTAACCATTTTAAAATTATTGATTTCATCACTCATTTTTATCCTCAATATAAATAATATAATAATTATTTTCCCTTCTGCATTCTTAGTACTAATATACACAGCAGAAATCATATAACAAACTCCGATAAGAACATTGCGGAAAGTCATTAAAAATATTTTAGGTCTAATTATTCTGATAATTGCGGTTGTCATTACCCTTGGAATACTATTTAATGAATTATCGAAAAAATCATTTTATAAAGAAACGGGAAACATAAGAGTCGAAGGTTTAATTAATAATGTTAAAGTACACAAAGATAATTATGGAGTTCCACACATCGAAGCTGCGAATGAAAGCGATTTGTATTTTTCTCTTGGTTATATACATGCTCAGGATAGGCTGTGGCAGATGGACATGTCACGAAGGGTTGCTGAAGGCAGGCTATCGGAGATATTAGGAAGAGATGCTCTCGTATACGATAAGCTTTTTCGTACAATTGGAATTTATAAAATTGCTTACCACCTCTTCAAAAACATATCACCAAAATCGAAAGAGCTTTTACAAAATTATTCTAATGGTGTAAACTTTTTCATCGAAACACATTCAAAAAACCTCCCTCTTGAATTCGACGTTCTAGATTACAAGCCGGATTACTGGAAACCAGAGCACTCCCTAATGATAGTCAGACTTATGGGATGGGAGTTAAACCTTTCCTGGTACACAGAATATATGTTCGGTGAAATAGTCAACAAGTACGGAATTAACAAGGCACAGGATTTTTTTCCATCATATCCGGAAGACGCACCTTATATTGTAAAAACCCAAACTGTAACAAATGAAAAGAACTTACACAAAACAACAGATACAACAAAACAGCTCACTGGATCTGTTATAGAAAACAATTATATAAACCTTACTACGCTTGGAAATAATTTTTTTAATGACTTAATAAATTTCAGAGAGTTTATTGGAATCCCCGGAACTCATGTAGGAAGCAATGCATGGGTAATAAGCGGAAAAAAATCTGAAACCGGAAAGCCAATATTGGCAAACGATCCACACCTTGCCTTACAGGTTCCATCTAAATGGTATGAAGTAGAGCTTATAAACAAGAATATTAATATGAGCGTTTCGGGTTTTTCAATTCCGGGGGCACCGGGAATTGTAATCGGACACAACAACATAATAAGCTGGGGCATAACAAACCTTATGAATGATGATTCCGATTTCTACATATTGGATAAATCAGCCGGGAGCAGCAACAATTATAATTTTAACAACACACAATACACACTCGACAGCACAGTAGAAAGTATTAAAATAAAAAACGAAGTTGATGAATATATTTTCACGACATATCAAACTATATTAGGACCGGTGATTTCTGACATAGAGAAAATCGGTTTCCTTTCCGAACAAAGTTTCACAAACATAGAAAATAAAATTTTAACTTTTAGGTGGACAGGCTTTGATATAAGTGACGAGACTGAAAGTATCTACAACGTTAATTATTCTAAAAACTGGGATGATTTCAAAAATGCACTTAAAAATTTTGGACTTCCTGCATCAAACTTCGTATACGCTGATACTGCCGGTAATATCGGCTACCATGTTGCTGGGAAAATCCCTCTCCGTAAGAGCTTAACAAAATTCTCGTCGCCAATATATCCATCTATGGGAGAAATTGAATGGACTGGTTATATAAACTTTGATGATTTGCCAAACACTTATAATCCTGAAGATGGTTTCATCGTAACAGCAAACAATAAACCAAAGAAAGATTTTCAGCAATATATTTCAAATCTTTATGAACCTCATTACAGGGCAGAAAGAATAGAGAACCTGCTTAAAGCAAGAAACAACTTCTCGGCAAATGAATTCAAGTTAATTCAAAATGATGTTTATGGGCTGCAGGCAAAAGATTTTTGTAAATACATTTATACAGCTTATTCCGACACCACAAAAAAATACGGTGAAGATACAGTATTCGTAAAAATGCTTAAGAACTGGGATTATGAAATGAAGTCATACAGTATACAAGCTTTGTTATTTTCTCAATTTGAAATTGAACTATACAGAAACCTGTATAAAGGAAAATTAGGAGAAGAACTATTTAAAGAGTATTTGTTTTTAAAGAACATACCTGTAAGGAACACTTCAAGATTGCTAAAAGAAAACAATTCATGGTTTTTTGAAAATGTAAATGCTCTTGGACAAACAGAAAACCGGGATTTCATAGTAAGAAAGAGTTTTAAAGAAGCAGTCGAAATATTAAAATTATTTTTAGGCTCAGATTATAATAACAATTGGGCATGGGGAAATTTACATAAGGTAATATTGAAACACCCATTGGGAAAAGTACCGGCACTTAGTTCACTTCTTAACATAGGTCCTTATAAAATAGGAGGAAACGGTACAACCGTTGCATTAGCAGAATACAGTTTTTACCAAGCTTTAAAAACCGGGGAATTCGAAACTTTTCTCGGACCATCGATGCGAATAATTGTAGATCTCTCAAACATGAATAATTATTATTCAATTCTTCCACCGGGACAATCCGGACAACCCCTTCATCCAAACTACAGAGATCAGACAAGACTCTGGTTAAACGGTGAATACAAAAATGTAACTTCTATGTCAAAGGTAACGGGAAATGAAAACGTTAAGGTCTTAATTCTTGAACCACTTTAACATTAACTATCAGTTCAATTGGTTTCTAACAAAAAAAAATTTTTAAAATACAGACCAAAGAAATTTCTTGGGCAGAATTTCCTTGTAGATAATAACATTGCAAAAAAAATCGTTGGTGCTTGTGACATTAAAAAAGACGATTTGTTAATTGAAATAGGACCTGGACACGGTGCTTTAACAAAACATCTTTATAAACTCACTAAGAATTACCTCGCTGTTGAAATAGATCATACAATTATCGAAAAACTGATACTTCAGTTCGATAACGATATAAAAATAATTCATAAGGATTTTTTAAAACTTGACTTTGATTCAGATCTAAATGACACCTTTAATACAAAAAACAATTTAAAGATAATAGGTAATGTACCATACAATATAACAACGGAGATTTTATTCAGACTATTTGAATTAAAAGATAAAATAGAGTTTGCTGTAATGATGATACAAAAAGAAGTAGCTCAAAGAATAACAGCTAAACCTGATACAAAGGCTTATGGTATACTCGCAATTCAAACTCAATTGAACACATCTCCGGAAATTCTCTTCAACGTTCCGCCAACTGCTTTTTTCCCTAAACCAAAAGTGCATTCGTCTGTAATAAAATTAGTATTCGGAAAAGAAAAATACAAATTGGATGACAGAACATTATTCAAACAAATAGTTAAAGAATCTTTTGGTAAAAGAAGAAAGGTCATGAAGAATTCACTAAAAAATCTTTTCGAGAATCTTAATATAGTTACGAACAGTATCGAGTTCGATTTTTCACGAAGACCCGAGAACGTATCAATACCTGAATTTGTAAAACTTTCGAACGTAATCTCACGACTTAGAGTGAAACAGAAATGATAAAAGAAATTAAATCAAAAATAATAAGCTCGGATGTAATTAAAAATTTCTCTGATGAGATTGCTCACAAAAATGTTTTTTTGAAGAGCGTCAATGGATCATTAATATCTTTTATCATTGACTATTGCTACAGTAAAATAAATAAGAAAATAATATTTTTATCCAATGATCTCGATAAAACATTAAAATTCAAAGATGATCTCAACTTTATAAGCGATAGTGAATATATTTCTCTTTACTCTCCAGACAAAACAACTGGAGATAACGAACTAACAAAATCCTTAACTAACCTTGTCGATAACAAGGAATTCATTATTTTTATTAATTCCGATGATCTGCAACAATGTATTATTCCTAAAAACAAATTTAAAGAATCGATTATAGAGCTTAGAAAAAACACAGAGTATAATTTCGAAGAGCTAATTTTAAATTTAAATAAGTTTAACTATTACCGAAACGATTTCGTTGAAGAAGTTGGTGACTTTTCAGTACGGGGGGGAATCATAGACCTTTATCCTGAACACCTTGATACTCCAATAAGGATTGAATTTTTTGGAGATACAATTGAATCAATAAGAGAATTTGATATAACTACACAAAGATCAATCAGAGAGATTGATAAAATTAAAATTGGAATAAATCTTCAGGGAAATGATGAAACTGCAGATGCAATTCAGAAAAATGATACAATTATTAATTACGTACCCAATGATGCAATTATATTCATAGATGAACCTGACATTATCGAAGCAAGAATTGGAAACCTATCATTGAATGTTTTATTTAAAGATAACAGATGTGTTTACTTTTCCACATTTAAAAAGGAGTCATCCAATCCTAACATTTTATCAAACTCATCGTTAATCGATTTTTATTCGAGACCACAGCCTGACTTTCATTCAAATCTCAAACTACTTTATAAAAACCTTATAGAACAAATAAAAAAAGGGTTTGATGTCTTTATATTATGCTCGGACCAACATCAGTCAAAAAGGATCAAAAACCTCATCGAAGATTTTGAGGATGATAATATCTTTAATTTAGATAGAAGCATTCGAAAATCTAATGGTGATACGATTATTGAAAAAGAAGTTTCAATCAAGGATAAATTTACCGTGCTGCCTGAATCAATTCATTCAGGATTTGTTTTCCCAGACAATCGTATAGTTGTTTATACTGAACACCAGATTTTTGGGAGATACTTCAAACAATTAAAAAAGAAAAAGAAGAAGTTTCGGGGATTAACATTTGATGAACTAAAAGAACTTCATCTTGGAGATTATATTGTTCACAGAGACTTTGGAATTGGTATTTATTCGGGTTTAAAAAAGATAAGAGTTGGAAACAATGAACAAGAAGTCGTTAAGTTATCATATCAGGGAGGTGACACTGTTTTCCTAAACTTAAACTATGTGAACGTAATAAAAAAATATTCGGGTACTGAAGGTCATAAACCAAAGCTTACCAAATTAGGCGGTGGAGAGTGGGACAGAATTAAAGCCCGTACAAAAAAGAAAGTTAAAGATATTGCAAAGGACCTGATCATACTATACGCAAAAAGGAAGTCCGAATCTGGTTACACATTTTCACCTGATTCACACTGGCAGCGGGAATTAGAAGCAAATTTTTTATACGAAGACACTCCTGATCAAATATTTTCAACTGAGGATGTTAAAAAGGATATGGAATCCGAAAATCCAATGGACAGGCTGATTTGCGGCGATGTTGGATTTGGAAAAACAGAAGTTGCTGTGCGTGCTGCTTTTAAAGCGATTCTCGATAACAAACAGGTTGCTATACTTGTACCGACAACTATACTTGCAGTTCAGCATTATAATACTTTTAGAGACAGGTTAAATGCTTTTGCAGTTGAAGTCGAAAGCATCTCAAGACTTAAACCAAGAAAAGAACAAAAAAAAATTCTTCAAAGACTTGAAGTTGGAAAAATAAATTTAATTATTGGTACACACAGGATACTGTCAAAAGATATTAACTTTAAAGACCTCGGTTTATTAATTATTGATGAAGAACAAAGATTTGGTGTAAAAGCAAAAGAAAAACTTCGAAGCCTAAAACCAAATCTCGACACTTTAACATTAACCGCAACACCAATTCCAAGAACACTGAACTTTTCCCTTTTGGGTGCAAGGGACTTATCTATCATCAATACTCCCCCTAAAAACAGAAAACCAATTATCACAGAGATAATCAATCTTGATTGGAAATTGATAAGAGACGTTATAAGAAAAGAATTCGACAGAAACGGTCAGATTTACTTTGTGAATGATAAGATATCTAATCTTGACATTCTTGGAGATAAATTAAAGCAGCATGTACCGGAAGCTAAAATTGGAATCGCTCATGGACAAATGGATGGGAAAGAACTCGAAGATGTCGTTGTAAATTTTATTGAAAAAAGACTCAATGTATTGCTTTGTACAAAAATAATCGAGTCGGGTCTTGATATACCGAACGTCAATACAATAATTATTAACAATGCTAACATGTACGGACTTGCAGAACTATACCAACTTCGCGGAAGAGTTGGAAGAAGTGATGTACAGGCTTATGCATATTTTGTATCGCCTCCAACAGGAAAACTAACAAGAACTGCAATCAGACGATTACAGGCAATTGAAGAATATACAGAACTTGGTTCGGGATTTAATTTAGCAATGCGGGATATGGAAATTCGCGGTGTCGGTAATTTGTTAGGCAAAGACCAAAGCGGATTTGTTCAGCAGATGGGATTTGAGATGTTCATTAGTATTATTGATGAAGCAGTCACAGAACTTAAAGAAAATGAATTTAAAGAATTATTCAAAAATGAGAAAGCACTAAAACGAATTGATGATAAGATTCAAAAAAAAGCGGAAGAAAATGATACAATTTTTGAAAACGATTTGAATGCACTTATTCCTAAAGACTATGTAAACAATGACACTGAAAGACTCAACATTTACAAAAGATTATACGAACTCAATAATCTGAATAAATTAAACTCTTTAAAATATGAATTGAAAGACAGGTTTGGAGAATATTTGGAAGATGTTGAAAATCTTTTTAAGGTCGTTGAATTAAAAATTATTGCTTCAAACACCGGACTTGAAAAAATTAATTTAAACAATAGAGAACTTACTTTCTATTTTCCACAGGATAAAAATCATAGAATATACAAAAGCGATTTCTTCACAAAAATAATCGAAAAAATATCCTTTGAGAAAACAAATAAGTATGAATTAATTGATGATAAAAATAAATTAATAATTATGTTCAGACTTGAACATTACGATGATTTAAGTAGATTACATGAAGTTCAGGAAATATTGTCAATTTAAAGTCATAGAAACATTAATTGAATGTATTTTAAACTTTCATAGCGACTTATATGTTTTAACTTATTATGACTTTGCATATAAATTCACTCTAATTATATTTACAAGCAATATGAACGAATAAATAAACATTAATTTAAATAATTTCTTATAAAATTAAACAAAAGGTGAATTCATTACTTAATTAAAAGATCATTATGAAATATTTCTTAATAATAATATCAACTATAGTTTTTCTTTCCAGCTCACTAATTGCACAATATACAAATGTTCAGATAAGCAACGTTCAAAGTCCGAATGAACCTTCAATAATGATAAATCCTAAAAACACTAATCAAGTAGTGGCGGGAGCAAACATTGCTAGTTATTACTATTCCACGAACGGAGGTGTTACATGGACAAGAGGAGTATTATCCTCATCATTATATGGTGTATGGGGTGATCCTTGTATTATTGCAGATACAACCGGCGCCTTTTATTTTTTCCATTTATCAAATCCACCCGGACCTGCCTGGATTGATAGAATAGTATGTCAAAAGTCCACAAACAGTGGTATGAGCTGGAATGACCCTGGTTCATACACATTCTATGCTCCTAACAAAGACCAGGATAAAGAATGGGCATGTGTTGATAGAACAAACAATTATATATATGTAACGTGGACACAGTTTGATTCCTACGGCAGCTCCAGCCAGCTTGACAGTTCAAATATTTTGTTTGCACGTTCGACAAATGGTGGAGACACATGGGACATTGCCAAAAGAATAAATAAATTAGGTGGTGATTGTGTCGATGGAGATAATACAGTTGAGGGTGCCGTCCCATGTGTGGGACCAAACGGAGAAGTATACGTATCATGGGCTGGACCAAAAATCAGATACACACAGTTTGGAATTTTCTTTGATAAATCAACCGATAAAGGACAAACATGGTTAAACAATGATATCTACGTTACCGACCAACCTGGTGGGTGGGATTTCAATATCCCGGGTATATACAGGTGCAATGGTATGCCAATTACTTCCTGTGATGTGAGCGGGGGTCCTCACCACGGTACTATTTATATTAATTGGTCAGATCAGAGAAACGGTACAACCGATACGGATGTATGGTTAGTAAAATCAACAAACGGTGGTCAAAACTGGAGCACGCCTAAAAGAGTTAACAATGATCCTGCAGGGAAACAACAGTTTTTTACCTGGATGGATATAGATCAAACTACTGGATACTTGTACATTCTTTTTTATGACAGAAGAAACCATACAAACAACTTAACTGATGTTTATATTGCAAGATCAACAGACGGTGGTACAACTTTTGAAAACATTAAAATAAGTGAATCTCCATTCCTGCCTGTTGGAACATCTTTCTTTGGTGATTATTCAAACATATCTGTTCATAATAGTAAAGTGCGACCTATCTGGACAAGATTAGACGGCAGCAGTAAAAGTGTCTGGACAGCTCTAATAGATTTTTCGACTCCTATAAATACTATTAGCGGGAATATACCATCTGAATATTATCTTGGTCAAAACTTCCCGAACCCATTTAATCCAACAACAAAAATTAAATTTGATATACCAAAATCATCATACACAAAAATTATAATCTACGATATACTTGGAAAAGAAATAGCTACCCTCGTAAACGAAGAACTAAGCTCGGGTAGTTATGAGGTTGAATGGAATGCATCAGATCACACTAGCGGTATATACATCTATAAACTAATAACGAATAACTACTCTGATACAAAAAAAATGCTTCTCATAAAATAAGAATCATTAAAATATATTTATAAAAGGTTAGGCAATTTTGTCTAACCTTTTTTATTAAACAAATCAAAAATTATTATATTTAATTTGTAGATAACATTTCAGATTTTCTTACTTTACTTGAAGCATGCACAAAAAAGAAAAGAAAAAGCAAAAAGCAAAGACTTTTCACAAAGAAGAGGTTATAAAAAAATCTATCTACCGAGCTATAAAAAGAATTATCCATTTTGAAGAATGGAAGCCCTTCAATCTATTAGGACCCCATCTATCAAAAGATAAAAACATTCTTGAGATTTATTGCTACTTTCCCGGCGCTATAGAGGTACTTTTAAAAACAGATGATATAATGAGTAAAGATGTTATAATGCAAGAAATTAATCCGGCGGGTTTTTATAGGGCAGTTTTTAAAAATACTAAAGAGGTTTTTAAATACAAATATTTAATACACTTTCAGAACGGGATAAGGAAAGAACAATATGATCCATATTCGTTCGCAGTTGATTTTGGAGAATTAGATATTCATCTCCTTAAAGAAGGAAATCATTTTAAGAGCTATGAAAAGCTTGGAGCAAAAATCAAAACAATTAACAGTATTAAAGGAGTTCAGTTTGCAGTATGGGCACCTAATGCAAAGAGTGTATGTGTTGTAGGAGATTTTAATAACTGGGAAGTTGGTTCGCACCCTATGGACAACATAGAAAATTCCGGAATCTGGGGACTTTTTATCCCTGGAATTGAGAACGGTGAGATATACAAGTTTGCAATTAAATCCAGGGAAGATAATAATCTACATTTAAAAACAGATCCATACGCATATCAATCCGAACTAAGACCAAGCACGGCTTCAATTGTAAATACTCTTGATAATTATAATTGGAATGACAAAGAATGGATAAGCAATAGAAAAAAATCTGATTTTAAAAAGCGACCAATTTCAATTTACGAAGTTCATTTAGGATCCTGGAAAAAAGATTATGACAATCCTGATTTTCATAATGAATGGGGTTATAAAAATTACAAGCAACTTGCGTATGAACTTGTTGAATACGTTAATGAAATGGGCTATACACATATTGAACTCTTACCAATAATGGAACATCCACTCGACCAGTCATGGGGCTACCAGGTTATAAATTATTACGCACCCACCAGCCGCTATGGCTCTCCAGAAGATTTCATGTTCTTTATAGATCATTGTCATCAAAATAATATCGGTGTGATCCTTGATTGGGTCCCGGGACATTTCCCAACGGATTTACATGGACTTGCTAATTTTGATGGGACCGAACTATACGCATACAAGAGCAGCAAAAAAGGTTTTCACAAAGACTGGGGTACTTACGTTTTTGATTACAGCAGATATGAAGTAATAAATTTCTTAATATCGAATGCTCTCTTCTGGTTTGATAAATACCATGTTGATGGTCTCCGTGTTGATGCAGTGGCTTCTATGCTTTATCTTGACTATTCAAGGAAAGACGACCAATGGGAACCAAATATATTCGGGGGAAGGGAAAATATAGAAGCAATCGAATTTCTTAAAAAACTCAATGAAATAGTCCATAATTATCACAAAGGTGTTTTAATGATTGCAGAAGAATCTACTGCTTGGCCTGGTGTTTCAAATCCGGTTTACCTTGGTGGTCTTGGTTTTGATATGAAATGGAATATGGGTTGGATGCATGATCTTCTGTTATATTTCTCCAAAGACCCTGTTCACAGAAAATATCATCATAATAAATTAACTTTCTCTTTATGGTATGCTTTTAATGAGAACTTTATACTACCAATATCTCACGACGAAGTTGTTCATGGTAAAAAGTCGCTTCTGGAAAAAATGCCTGGTGATACATGGCAAAAATTTGCCAATCTCAGATTATTTTTCGTATTGATGTTTGGACACCCAGGAAAAAAGCTCAACTTTATGGGTAATGACATTGCACAATACAACGAATGGAATCCTGAAATATCACTTGATTGGTATTTGCTTGAAAATGACTTTAATAAAAAACTTAATCTGTTCTTTAAAGACTTAAATAATATTTATAAAAATCATCCTCCGCTACATGAAATAGATTTTCAAAATAATGGGTTTCAATGGATCGATTTTTCCGATTCGGATAACAGTGTTATCAGCTTTATTAGAAGATCAATTGACGAAAAAGAGATGTTACTGTTTGCTTTCAATTTAACTCCTGTGCCAAGACCTGATTATTTGTTCGGTGTTCCCAAGCCGGGTTATTACAAAGAAATTCTTAACAGTGATGCAAAAGAATACGGTGGAAGCGGTAAAGGTAATTTTGGTGGACTTTATTCAAAATCTTCTCCGCGGTTCGACTATTCTGATTCAGTAACAATAACACTTCCACCTTTATCAGCAATAATCTTTAAACATTATAAGAAAAAGTAAGAATATATTTCCAAAACTGTAAATCACAGAAAAAATATACAACAAATTTGTTTTGAAAAATAATATTTATCTTTGTTTTCACGGACATTTTTACCAGCCACCAAGAGAAAATCCATGGACAGATGAAATTGAGCTGCAGCCATCAGCATCTCCATTTCACGATTGGAATGAAAGAATATTTCAAGAGTGTTATAAACCAAATACAAACGCTGTCATTGTAGATGAAAATGATAATGTCCTTAGACGAGTAAACAATTACGAATATTTAAACTTTAACTTTGGTCCAACCCTCTTGCACTGGATAAAGAAAAAACATCCTGAAACATTCGGCAAAATCATAAATGCAGATAAACAAAGCATAGATAAACATAGAGGTCATGGAAATGCAATTGCACAGGTATACAACCATATTATAATGCCCCTGGCGAACAAGAGAGATAAGATTACACAGGTGCGGTGGGGTCTTAAAGATTTTGCGTTTCATTTCGGTAGGAAATCAGATTCCATCTGGCTTTCAGAAACGGCTTGCAACAATGAAACATTGGAAGTACTTATCAAAGAAGGAATTAAATATATTATCCTTGCTCCTTCACAGGCTCATTTGGTTCGCAAAATAGGTTGTACAAATTGGGAAGACGTTTCAAACAACGATATAAATACAAAAAGACCATATAGATTTTTCTCGAATATAGATTCAAAAAAATTTATTAATATTTTCTTTTATGATGGTGCTCTGTCAAAAAATGTTGCTTTCGATGATTATGCTATCAATCCTGAAAAACTAATAAATAAAATCGACAGCATCACTGATGAGGCAACTGATAAAGACCAGTTAATTCTTGCTGCAACTGATGGGGAAACATTCGGTCATCACAAACATTTCGCCGACAGGTCGATAGCTTATCTTTTTTCAGAACTTGCTCCAGGCAGAGGCTATAAAATTGTCAATCTTGGTGAATACCTTGATTCAAATTCGCCTGAGTATGAGGTCAAAATAAAAGAAGGGAAAAAGGGTAAGGGTACATCATGGAGCTGTGCACATGGTGTCGGCAGGTGGGAAAGAAATTGCGGCTGCAGTAATGGTGGAGAAAAAGGGTGGAATCAAAAATGGAGAAAGCCTCTTCGGAAATCCCTAAACAAGCTTAATAAAAAACTATCGATAATTTTTGAAGAAAAGGGGAGTTTATATCTTAAGAACGTATGGAAAGCAAGGGATGAATACATCGATATCATTCTCGACCCTTCTGAAGAAAACAAAGCAAGATTTTTTTACTTTAATGCTGAACATTATCTCAATGAGGAAGAAGTAAGTATATGTATGAGGCTTCTCGAAATGCAAAGATACTCGATGCTAATGTTCACAAGCTGCGGTTGGTTCTTTTCAGATATTTCCGGAATTGAAACTATAAAAATTTTGGAATATGCGAGAAGGTCAATTGAAATTTCAAAAGAGTTTACAAGCGAAGAGATTGAAGAAGAATTTCTAAAAGGACTATCTCGGGCAAAAAGTAATAATAGAGATAAGAAAAATGGTAAAGAAATCTATTTAGAAAATATTAAAAAAAGCATAAAAGTCTAATTTAAATTTTCAAAATATTATTTTGAAATACAAAAATTTATTAAAAACTCCCGCAGGGGAAAAATGGCAGAGGATAGGTATACAAAGACGTTCCGGGGTAGCAGTTCCTTTGTTTTCTGTTTATTCATCACAAAGTATTGGTATAGGAGAATTTCGTGATGTAAAATATTTAATCAGGTGGTGTAAAGAAACCGGAATGAGTATCCTGCAGTTCCTGCCTATGAATGATGTAGGCAATGACTTTGCACCTTACAATGCTGTCAGTTCATTCGCACTTGAGCCGATGTATATCGCAATCAATAAATTAAAGAATGTTAACCTGTCTCCATTTAAAAAAGAGATTAGAAAACTTAAAAAATTATACAAGTGCGGGAGTAACCGAATAAATTATAAAATTAAAAAAGAAAAGCTAGATCTCTTATGGAAAATTTATAACCGTTCATACATAAACAGGATAAATAAATTTGAAATGTACAGATCTGATAATTCATACTGGCTAAGAGACTATGCTCTGTATAAAGTCATCAAAGAAAAACAATCTAATAAAAAATGGGAGGATTGGGAATGTATTTACAGAACAAGAAACAAAGAATCTTTAAGAGAGTTTGAAAAAGTCAATTTAAAAAGGATAGTTTTTTTCTATTGGCTCCAATGGCAACTTTTTGAGCAATTTAAGCTTGTTAGAGATTATGCCCAAAAGAAAGACTTATTATTGATGGGTGATCTACCATTTTTAGTTGCACGCGATAGCTGCGATGTATGGGCTAATCAAAAACATTTTAAATTAAATCTTTTCACGGGTGCCCCGCCTGATATGTATTTCGCTTTAGGTCAAAGATGGAGTATGCCACCATACAACTGGAATGAAATCGAAAAGGATCAATATATTTATATTAGAGAAAGACTAAAATATGCAGAGAACTTCTATGACATGTACAGAATAGATCACTTTGTAGGTCTATTCAGAATATGGACCATCGAAACAGATTTACCTGATGAAAAAGCAGGGCTAATCGGCAATTTTGATCCACAACAAGAAGATTCCTGGGAAGAACATGGTAAAAAGATAATAGATATAATGATTCAAAATTCAGAAATGCTGCCTTGTGCCGAAGACCTTGGAACGGTTCCCAACTGTTCAAAAAAAATACTTCAAGAGTATGGAATTCCAGGAATGAGTGTCCAGAGATGGGCAAAAGAACGAAACGACAGTTACACTTTCCTAAATCCCGAAAAATACAGAATAAATTCTGTAGCTACTATTTCTACTCATGACTCCAGCACAATTGTTGATTGGTGGTACAACGAGGCTGGCACAATTGATGAAAAACTTTTTAAAAGACTGTGTCTTGAAAAAGATGTCCATGAAAATGATTCTTCGGAAGCAATAAAAAAATCCTTATTTGATCTAACAAATTCAAACCAGGGAAGACTCTTATGGAAAAAAGAAATTAAGAACGTAAATACATTGTTAGATATCCTTGGCACGAATATAGAAAAAGGATATGAATTTGTAGAACTATACTTAGATAGTTATAATGAAAAGAATAAATTTTGGGATTTCCTCAATATAATAAAGAAATACCAAAATAAGATATCTACAGATTTTATTCAGAAAGGATTGACAAAAATAAATCAAACTGCATCGATATTCAGCATTCAATTGCTACAGGAATGGTTATCGTTAGAAGAATCATTCTTGAGAAAAAATGAAGAAACATGCTACAGGATTAATTTCCCGGGAATAGTTGACGATAAGAATTGGACAACTGTCTTACCTTACTCTCTTGAAGAGTTACAAGAGCTGAAAATAAATTCTTTAATAAAAGATATCAATAAGGATTGCAATCGTATATGCTAAATCCTTCTTAACTTTTTCCTCGGTTCTAATTCACTTTCATATACTCTTTTTATACCATCGCCTAAAGATTTTTCTATATCCCTGATATTTTTAACCAACCTATGAAAACCGCCAATCTCAACAGAAGCAGCCTGGTCTGTACCCCACATAGCTCTATCGAGTGTAATATGTCTTTCTACAAAAGTAGCCCCCAGAGCAACAGCAGCCCAGCTTGGAGCAAGTCCAACTTCGTGTCCGGAATAACCAATTGGAACAGTCGGATACATATTCTTCAATGTCCGAATCATATTCAAATTCAGCTCTTTCAAATTGCACGGATATGTAGAGGTCGAATGAGCAATTAGTAAGTTATTTGTACCTACAACTTCAACCGCTGCTTTGACTTCATCCATCGTTGACATACCCGTTGACATAATAAGTGGCTTTCCTGTGGCTCTTTTTCTTTTCAATAAATTATGATCGGTTATCGAAGCAGAAGCCACCTTATACAAAACAGGATCAAATTGCTCAATAAAATCTACCGACTCCTCATCCCAACAAGAAGCAAACCAGTTAATTCCGATCTCTTTACAAAATTTATCTATTTCTTTGTATTCCTCGAAAGATAATTCAACTTTATGTCTGTATTCGATATAAGTTATTCTTCCCCAAAGAGTATCTCTTTCAATATGCCGTTGGTCTTTTGGAACACAAATCTCAGGAGTTCTCTTTTGGAATTTAACAGCATTACATCCGGCATATTTTGCTGCCCTTATTAATTTTTTTGCTATATCTAAAGATCCGTTGTGATTTATACCAATCTCAGCAATTATAAAAACACTTTCCCCATCACCAATGTGCCTGTCACCTACTTTAACCTTTGCAGAATTTGACATTTCAATTATTATTTAAATATTATAGTTTGTTTCACCATGCTGTCCACCCGCCGTCGACGATTAGATTTGCACCTGTCATATAAGCAGAGGCATCGCTTGCTAAAAATACTATTGCTCCTTTATAATCACTTGGAATTGCCATCCTTCCAAGTGGAGTTTTATCCGAATAATTTTTCACGAAGAAATCATCTTGAGAATTTTTAACACCTCCAGGAGACAAAGCATTTACACGAACACCCTTACTTCCCCAATAAGCCGCTAAGTACTTTGTAAAAGATATAATTGCTCCCTTCGTAGCAGGATATGCTGCTGATTTATAAAAAGTCTGATTACCCCGTTCGTTCTGATAAATAGATTGATCAGGTGCTACAATACCATACGTTGAAGCAATATTAATAATACTTCCCTTACCTTTTTTTGACATCTCTATCCCAAAAATTTTTGAACATAAAAACGTTCCTGTTACGTTAACCTTAAAAGATTTATTCCACATTTCAAGAGGATAAACCTCAAACCTTGACTGTTCAGCTGCCAGATCCGGATTTTCAAATCTATCATTTATGGCAGCATTATTAACCAGTATATCAACCTGTCCGAACTTTTTTAACACATGATTTTTTACCTCTTCTATTGAATCAGGGTCTGTAACATCCATATATTCACCTATAGAATTATCACTTAAACTTTGTGCAAACTCTTCTGCAATCTTTGTTTCAATGTCACAAACAACTACACTTGCACCAGCTTCTGATAATGCTTTACAATGTTGCCTACCCAATAACCCGACAGCTCCCGTCACTACAGCAACTTTATCCTCTAATAAAAATAATTTATTAATCTTTTCTCCTGACATAACACTAATCTATTTCTTTTTAGGCTTAAAATTGAAATTACTTGTTTTCCTGAACACTGGCTCGAGCAATTCTCCCTTTAAATATCCTTTAATATTCTTTTCTTTAACAGCTTTCTTTAAAATTTGTAATACTTCTTCGTAAGCTTTCAAAGTGTACTCGATATCATTGTAAGAATGAGAAAAGCATACGTTATGAAACCCTCCCCATAAAATTCCTCTTTTTATCATTTCCTGCTGCACAAGAGTTTTCATCTCCAACGGATTTCCTGCTTTCGCATTAAACGTAATAATTGTTCTGCAATTATATCCAGAACACGAACTATAATCAATTCCTAATTTTTCAACAATTTTGTTGTATCCATCTTTAAGCAATTTCCCTTTTTCCGATAAATAATCAGTTACATTCTTCTCTTTAATCTCATCAATAGTCGCCATTGCGGCAGCCAATGAAAGAGCTTCCCCCCCAAAGGTTGTAAAGAAGAATACATCTTTACTTAATAAATTCATCACATCTCTTCTACCAGTTAAAACCGACAAAGGCATTCCGTTAGCAATTGCTTTAGAAAAAGTTGCTAAATCAGGTTTGATGTCAAAAAACTCCTGTGCTCCCCCAGGGGCAATTCTAAATCCTGTCCACATTTCATCAAAAACTAATAATGAACCATTCTTTTTACAAACCTCCTGTAACTCATGAAGAAAATTAGCTTTCGGTTTCTCGAAAACAAATGGTTCGAGTATAATACATGCTGTATCCGAATCAATAGATTGAATAACGGAATCAATATCATTGTAGTTAATGGTATAAGTAAGCTGCTCCATAAACTTTGGTATACCAGCGTTCCTATCCGTAACCGAAATGAACCAATCATGCCAGCCGTGATATCCGCAGCACAAAACTTTTTCTCTTTTTGTAAATGCTCTTGCTAACCTTACTGCTGCAGACGTAACATCGCAGCCTGTTTTAGAAAACCTGACGCATTCTGCGTTGGGAATTACACTACTCACCTTTTCGGATAATTCGACCTCGAGTGGATGTGTAAGAGAAAATGTAATACCTTCTTCGATTTGCCTTTTAATAGCTTCATCAACTTTTTCATAACAATACCCTAAAACAATCGGTCCGATACCCATGTTATAATCTATATACTCATTTCTATCAACATCCCAGACATGTGAACCTTTTCCGCGTCTCAAATATTTAGGTGCTACTCCTTTAGTCCATTGGGTAGGTCCTTTCGCCAATAATTGAGAATAAGCAGGTATTAAACCCTCTGATCTTCTAAAAAACTTGTTCGACTCAGATATATCAGGATAGTTCTTATTAAACCCGACTTTATTAGACATATTTTATTTTTTAAATTAGTTTAAACATTTGAATTAAATACATCAAACCTCTTTTATGTGATTACTTATTTTATACGCTATTTGTTTTCCCGTAAATCCTTCATACTCTAAAACATCTTTCAATAATAAAGGTTTAAACCATTCATTTTCCAACGCAAACGGAATAACATCACAAATGATTTTATATCTCAAGCACAGTTCACCAATTATTGAATACAAACCGCCAGTCAAAAAATGATCTTCAACCGTTACGATAAACTTTGTATTCACTACTGCCTTGAGTATAGCTTCTTCATCAATCGGTTTTACGGTTCTAAGATTAATTAACCTAACTGAGTAACCCTCTTTTTCAAGATATTCCTTTGCTTCAAAAGCCTGACTAAATAATATTCCGTAAACTAAAATCGTAATATCATCCCCTTCTGAAATCACCTCTGCTTTTCCAACATTAAAATTTTCAGAGTGCTTAATCCTTGGTTTTAAATCAGTATACCTGATATAAAAAGGAGCGGCGTCCTCAATAATTTTAGGGAGACAAATCAACATATCTTCTTCATCCGCCGGGCAGAACACATTAACATTTGGTATTCCTCGCATGATAGAAACGTCTTCAATTGCCTGGTGGGTTGGTCCGTTTGCTTCTGACAAAAACCCGGCAAACCCTCCTACGAGTTTTACCGGAAGATTTCCATACCCGACATCCGACCGAATAAATTCAAATGCCCGCATCGTGAGAAAGGTTGCGAGAGCATGAGAAACCGGTATCCTTCCTCTCAAAGCAAGACCAGCAGAAACTCCGACCATTGTTTGTTCAGTAATTCCTGTATCGATGAATTTATCCCCAATCTTTTTCGGAATGTTTCTCAGGGCTGCCCTGTTTTCAGCAGTTACGATTACTATTCTATCATCTTTTTTAATAAGTTCCTCTAAAAGTTCTTCGTACGTCATTTATACTAAATACTTTTATGTGTTTTCTTAGTAAGCTTATCTGTATTAGAAAGAATTATGGTTTCTCAACTCAACTCTTTCAAAAGAGATTCAACTTCTTCATGCGAAAAATTCGCAAACCATCTATCGGTTCGTGCTTCAATACTTGGAAGTCCTTTACCTCTTACCGTTTCAGCTATAACTAAACTCGATGTATTTTCATTATCTGGTAAACCCGAAAACGCTTTTTCTAACCCCTTAAAATCATGACCGTTCACTGTTCTCACATTCCATCCAAAAGCTTTAAACTTTTCAGCAATAGGTTCAAGTGGTATTAAATCTTCCGTTTGTATATTCGCTTGTAATTTATTCCTGTCAACAATTGCTACAAGATTATCAAGTTTTTTTGCAGCAGCAACAAGAACAGCTTCCCAATTAGAGCCTTCGTTCAATTCACCATCACCTAAAACAACAACAACTTTATTGTTTTGTTTCCTTATTTTACAATCGATTGCAACACCCATGGCAATACTTAAAGAATGCCCTAAAGAACCCGAATGAAATTCTATCCCTGGAATACTCCTGTTAGGATGCCAGTAAATATCATCGTTTGCTTTAAGATGATTTTTCAATCTTTCCTTATCGAGTAAACCTAATTCAGCAAACGTACCATACAACACAGGGGCAACATGTCCTTTCGACAAAAACAGGTAGTCACGGTTTGGGTCCTTCAAATTATTTTTATGGAAATTTAAAAACTCTTTATATAAATAGACAATCAGGTCTGTACATGATAAAGCTGCCCCAATGAAACATCCTCCATCTGTTGACATTCTGATTATATGTTGTCTAACTTTAAAAGCTGTATCTTTTAATTCCCGAAACTTTTGTTCATCCATAATAAAAATTCTATCCTTAGATAATCTTTGTTTGTTCTTTCGAAATGGTTTTTAACTCTCTCAAATGGTTTCTATACCAATTAACACCAACATACTTCTCGTTTATTTTCATAAGTTCGGATTTTTCTTTTAAAAGTGTCAATATATCGTTCAATCCGAACATTGGGTTTTTATCATAAAGATAATCATAGATGTTTTTTACAAATTCATAATCTTCTTGATAATCAATCGTAAATCTATGCGACATTGAATAATCGAGTCCTGTTTCCCATGTAAAATTTCCAATCCTGAATCTTTTAGGATTCTCCCAGATAAAAGGAGTAGTGTGCTCTCTTTCCAAAGGAGACTTTGCTTCACGCCAGGCTGTCTTTAGAACCTTCATCGGAATTACCTCAACGTCGTTACCATCAGGGTGCGTAGCTGGGTGAAGATTGCTTACGAAATCAAAACTATTTTTATTCTTTACGTAATAATCTATGACTTTATCAATAATTTCCGGATCAATCAAAGGACAGTCAGACGGAATTTTCACAACAACATCAGCTTCTAATTTAAGACCGGCTTTATAATGCCTGTCAAGAAGGTCTGATGCATGACCTCTATAACAATTGAAATTCTCTACCCTACAAAGTTCAGCTAATTTATCGTCCTCATTTAATTCAGTTGTAGCAACAACTAAATCATTTGCAGATTTTGATGCAGTAATCCTTTCCATCATTCTAACAAGCAATGGTTTGCCAGCAAGTTTCATCATGATCTTATCGGGAAGACGAGTAGAGCCTGTTCTTGCCTGGACTACTATAATAATATTCAATTCTTTACTGCCCATTTAAGAACTGCTTGCATATTCCTGCAATTTTTAATGCAGAAGTACCCCCATTTTGCATAGGTTTTAATTTCGTAAGATCATCCATATTGAATAGAGAATGTACTTCCTTCCCCAACGCCATTCCCACATAGACTACTGAAGAATATTTTGTAATCAGGATATCGCAATTAGCAATCATATGATTCGTATTCCCTGAGTTAAGAATCAATGAGCCCGGAGCCCATTTCTTAATCTCCCGCTCCGCTCTGCTTACATTTTCATTAGGATGAAGTTTGAATATCATTTGCTTACCGTTTGCAATTTCATGGGATTTCAATATAAACTTCTTTCTATTCTCGGCTTTGTATGTTTCTCTTGAATCCGAAGTACATACAAGAACATAATTTTTATGAGGAAAATCATTATTTAAATACCTTTCACAATTATCAAAATTTGGAATACCGGTTACACGTATTTTTTCAGCTTTGCACCCTTTCTTAATGAAAAGTTCTTTATACCCTTCCGAAGCTACACAAAAAACATCATATGCATTCGAAAGTCCTGTTGAAGCTGTACCCCCACCATAATAACGCGGTAAATGGAGAAACTTTACTAAATGATATGCAATATTTTCCGGGTCTGTCATTCCTTCCTGAACAAGTATAACTTTTTTGTCTTTGATATTCTTTTGAACCATAAGGTCACTACAAGTTACAATGAGATCATAATTATTATTCTTACCCTCGTAATCCATGTTAAGACCGTGCTCAGTAATGTAATCCTCCGTAAGTTTTCTGAGTTTACCACCTAAAACAGAAAAATTCAATAAACCGAGTTTCAAAGGAAGCTTCGTAAAACCACTCGTATAATATGGAGTAAAGAAATGATCATACTCCTGCAAGTAAGACGAGGTCGCATGCAGCATTGTAGTCTGATTTACAGACCCGCAGATAAATAATATCTTTTTCTTTGAATTCATTAATGAAAATCTATCATAGTAGAGTTATAATTTAAGGTATGCAAGACATTTATGAAATTGAAAATTATGGTTCTTTTAAATAAATGTTCTAAAGTATTTAATCAAAATCAATGTATTTCATATATTTAATCAAGATTTTCAATCTTTATATAAATACAAAAAGGATTTAAAAATATAACTATTATAATCATAGTATATTGTAAATCCGCAATCCATTTTATTTATTTATTTATTTAAAATTGAAAACGGATTGAGTAAATTCTTTTGAAAAATTTCAAAGAGGTATATGAAAATTCCGCAGGAAAAAACAATAAGGAAAATATAATAACTCAAGTATTTGGCTAGAAGAAAAACAATAAATGTAACTGGTCTCTCAAGATTAGAAGGAATCCCATATCATGATGCATGGGTAGGATTTATTTGTCTGAGTTGTAAAGAACTTATAAACATTCGAGTAGGAAACAAGCTGCTTAATCCCAGGACTGCTTACGATACTTGTAAATGGAAATGTCCTAAATGCAATTATGTACATTCAAAAGATTCGGATTTACCATTCAAACATTGGAGAGAAGATTTCACTATCGCTGAATCGATAATAACAAAGAGATTTTGGGAAGGATTTTTTCGCATAGCTACTGAACATCCTGAATCATATTGGAAACAATGCAATACATGCGGGCGGGTTCTTCCTTTTGCAGGATTTAGCAAACATTCTAAATGGGGACCATTAGAAAGACAAATGGAATGTAGAAGTTGTAAAGGTGTAATTAATGCTGTCTTGAATCCGAAGCGAACAAAACAACAACTTCACGAATCCTCTACAAGACGAAGAATTGCAGACTTACTTGTTGAAGGTGAAAACGAAAAAATTGATATTAAAGATTTATTTAAGCGATTTAATAGTAAGTGTTTTAAAACAAAAATAAAACTGGATATAAAAGAAAGATTAACGTATGAGGTTGATCATATTCTACCTTCAAAATGGTTGTATCCTTTAACTAAAGAAAACGCTTGCCTTTTATCTTGGGAGGCAAATAATAATAAAAAGAGTAAGTGGCCGAGCGAATTTTATACTAACAATGAATTGATTGAGCTAGCAAAAATTACAGGAGCAGATTTAAGTATGATTTCACGCGAAACTCCTATAATCAATACAAACATAAACGTTAATAGATGTGTCGAAAGATATCTCCAAGTAAGAGAAAAATCACATTTACCAAAAAGAATAAAGGAGTTAAAAAAAATACTTACAGACTACAAACTTGTTAAAAAGCTATCAAAGGAAAACAAAAGATTTTTAGGATTTAAATGAATCTACTCAAGTACTAAATATTGATGGGAAGTTACAGTTCCTTTATCACGAATTCCGTGTGATTCACAGTGTCTAACGCTTTCATCAAATAGGTCAGTAGTCTTAAACCATTGCTTACTTACTTTTTGCAACTCTTTTGCCATGTCACATTTTATGCTTTTACCCAAGTGTAAAACACAAACACCATCTTTCTTCAATCGTTCTTTTGCTTGACGAAATATTGACTCATAGATAGTAAAGTCCATTTTCTGTTTTTCCTCAATAAATGAATTAATCTGATATTTGAAATCTTTCTCAGACCAACCAGTGAACCAAATTCTTATCCAATTAGCAAGATAGAATCGTGTACTATCGAAAAAGGGGGGAGAAGTAATCACCGCGTCAAGATTATTTATTTCCTGAGGCCAAATTATTATTGAGTCTCGATGAAAAATTTTCCCTTGTTTAAAATTATTAGGCAGATCTTTGTCAAGAACTCTATTGACTTTCTCACATAAATTTTTTATAAGATTCTTATAGATAAACTCTCCATTAGGAGAATATGGAATTATTGGGTGAGATCTTCTACTTAAAGCATAAGGACGATTGCCATGAAGAATATGGAGTAATGAAGCAACAACTAACATTTCGCTAGAGGTTTTTGGATAATTTTCCTTAATAAATCTTCTTGCGAGAAGAATTTCTTTCAAAGTAGTTTCTTCATAGTATTCCGATAAAGTTTTGTTAAAACCAAATGTTTTTACATTTTCAAGTTCATCTTTACGGCATTTGTTCACTTTTATAAACTGTTTTAATGATTTAATGTACGTATAGCATTCATCTCTAATCGGTACTGAAACTTTTGCCGATGAGATATAAAAAGCGGGTAAGCTAATATCCATACCATAAGACTTTTTCCCTGATAATGCTGCTTCAAAAGGAATCGTACCAACACCAGAAAATGGATCAAATAATGAGCCACCCTCGGGAACAAAAGTCTTGACCAGATGATAAGCAATTGCTGGCTTTAATTTACCTTGATAAGAGCATATAGAATGATTTGGGTGTCCCCAATTTCTTTTTGAAAATGGCTTTTGATGGTGTGGAACATCCAATTTAAAACTTTGCCAATTATTCCTCCAAAAAGCAATAGGGTACTTCTTTGTATACTTTTTGTTACCAAGTACGTTTTGAAAAACGATTAAAGATTGTTTAAGTACCTCCTTATTCCTTGACCTTCTTTTCCTGAGAGTTTTTATATCAATCAAATTAAAACCCAATTCGTTAAACAATTCAATCAAAATTTCATCTGTCTTAATATGCACTCCGCCGTAAATAGAATCGCCAATGTCAATAAGAATTTTTGCATGATTCATTAAAAAATCCTTCAAATCCCTGAATATATTATACATTTCTTCAAAATAGCTTTTCGCCATTATCGGGATTCGCGAATCATAAGCAACATTATTTAAATCAACTAATACGTTTTTGAGAATTTTGCTTTTGTTTATAATATCTAGATTATTCGCACAAGCATATTCCTTCTTCACGTCGTTAATCCCACTTGTCAATGCCTGATCTCTAAAAAATCTGAGATCATTTTCGTTTTGTAAAAAGCGAAGAAACCATAGCTCAAGTTTTGTATTTCGAAAGTAATTCGTACCATTCAAATATGGAGGACTTGTTATAATTGCTCCGATTATTAAATTGATTATTCTTCCAATATTCTTAGCATTTGAAAGAATTAATTTAGGATATGTTTTTATTGAATAATCTAGACTTAAAACATCCTCTGCT
This sequence comes from uncultured Ignavibacteriaceae bacterium, assembly GCA_964472195.1. GTDB lineage: Bacteria > Bacteroidota > Ignavibacteria > Tepidaquicellales > Tepidaquicellaceae > BS750m-G4. The sequence continues at coordinate 46,656 of CAYYJH010000006.1, forward strand.
ATATTAGATATTTTCCCAGGAAGAACTTCTTCAAAAGTCTTTAATTCCTTTTCCATTTCCTTGGGTGTCTTAAATCTAACATCACCTGCCTTTTTTAAATAAGAAACAGGTATCAAACAAGATAAAACTGAAATGTTTAACACATCTGCTAAAAGTTCATCCTCAAGTTTTACAATATCAATATAAGAACGAAGTTTAAGAATTTGGGAAAATGTTTTATTAGAGAAATATACACTACTATTAAATATAAGTTCGTAAGATACCTTAAGATTTTTATCCTCCTCAATATCTTTTAACGATTTGAGAATCGTACTTCGAATATTTCGAAGTCTTTCCGACAGTTTTATTCTCTGTGATTCACTTTCTTGTAAAACTTTTGTTTTTGTTTGAATGAGGAATTGAAGAAGTGGATTTACTTCTGAATACACAGAAGAGAGGTTTTCTTCATCCGCTGCATAAATCGTTGTTCCCGTTCCTGCAAATGGATCATAAACCAATGAATTTTTTATTTCATAATTTCTTATTAATGATTTAACGAAATCAGGTGAATAACCTTCGATATATGGATACCACCTTTGAAAAGGTATAGTTTTACTGCCTGCAAAGGTTAGGTCTTTCTTTTTTAAATTGGGGAGTTTATCAATATTGTTTTTTAATAGACGTTTAATAACTTGGTTTATCGATCGTTCTTCTTTTCCTGCAAACAATTCTAGTTGCTTATAACTATATATACCTATAGCTTCTCTAACTTCTTCATTGGAAAAATCTTTCACAATTTCATATAGCCCCAAATCTTGTTTATTAAATGCTAAAGTAAAAGATTTAGAACCAGTCTTCTTTGAAGGATAATCTTGAAAATATATCGATTTGTAATGCTGTTTCACATGATAAATATACCAAATAATGATAGTTCTTTCAAGCTATATATAACAAATATATATAAATTTTTACCAAAGTTGAAATATAGACTCTATAGCTTTATTTACTTTAGATTAAATTCAAATTCATTTCTGTGATAAATAGAAAGAAATCTAACACGATCTATAAATCAGAAAAAATAAAGAGAAAACACTGCGTATTTTTCAATCCATTTTATTTATTTATTTATTTATAATTGAAAACGGATTGAGTAAATTCTTTTGAAAAATTTCAAAGAGGTATATGAAAATTCCGCAGGAAAAATTAGAAGAGATTGCACAGGCAAATGACATCATTGATGTTATCTCGTCATACATCCCCGTGAAAAAAAGAGGGAAAGGGTTTCTTGCGTTGTGTCCATTCCACCCTGACAAACATCCATCACTCAACATCTCCCAGGAGAAACAGGTTTACCACTGCTTTTCATGCAAGGCAAGCGGGAACGTGTATTCGTTCGTTCAAAACTACGAAAAGATAACTTTTTTTGAAACTGCTGAAAAGCTTGCCGCCCGTGCAGGAGTAGAACTGAAAATTAAACAATCATCACCGGATGTATCGAATGAAATATCTACGCTATTTGAAATAAATAAAATCGCTGCTAAGTTCTACAACCATAATTTGGATAACCTCAATGAAAGCGAGAAAGATTTTATATATGGCTATTTAGTCAAGAGAAAAATAAAAAGGCAGACAAGTATCAAATTCGGTATAGGGTATGCTCCAAAAGAGTGGGACAGCCTATTGAATCATTTCAAAGAAGAAAATCTGTTCAAAACGGTAGACCTCGAAAAAGCCGGATTAATCATACAAAGTGATAAAGACAAGAACAAATATTACGACAGGTTTAGAGGAAGGTTAATGTTTCCAATACTCAATGAAAATGATAAAGTTGTTGGTTTTGGGGGAAGGAAGCTATACGATGATGACCCTGGTGGAAAATATATCAATTCTCCAGAGACCAAAATATATAATAAAAGCAAAATACTGTATGGACTTAACTTTGCTAAAGACAGTATCAGAGCATTCGATAGTATAATCCTTGTTGAGGGTTATATGGATGTGATTGCTTTGTCTCAAGCAGATATTTTAAATGTAGTTGCTTCAAGCGGGACTTCGTTGACTGAAGAGCAGGTTAGGCTCATATCACGTTACACAAAAAACGTTACAGTACTTTTTGATGCTGACTTAGCAGGAATAAAAGCTGCAAAGAGAGGAATAGAAATCCTTCTAGAAGCAGGATTAGACTTAGGTGTTGTTACACTCCCTGAGGGAGAAGACCCTGATTCATTTATTAACGACAACGGGAAGAATGAATTCCAGAAATTACTGGACAGGAAACAATCTATAATAAATTTCATTAGCTCACTCTACGAAAAGGAGAATAAACTCAGCTCGGTAAATGACAAAACAGATTTCATAAAGGAAATTATCGGTTATATCAGTCGTATACCAGATAAAATAAAACGCGCTTTTTATGTGAAAGAACTTTCATCGTTGTACAACCTTTACGAATCTGATTTAAGAGATGAACTCAATTCTGCTGTAGTGAAATTCAGAAAGGAAACTTTTCCACCAACATCACTGAAGATACCCGAAAGGAAACCACTAAAAAATTTAAAAAACGGTGAGCAACCGTCACAAGAGGAAATGGATTTGATTGATATCTTTATAAACGGAGATGATGAATCAATTTCATATTTAGAAAACAATCTCGAAACAAGCTATATTAAAAACAATTTGATATTGAAAATAATTGAGATATTCTTAGATGAATATTTAAACGAAGGAAGAATAGAAGTATCGAAAATCATAAATCAACTCAATAGCGAAGACGCAATATCTTTAGTAACAAAATGCTCGATGAATAAACACGAGATAAGCGTCTTTGAAAAACACGGTAAAAATAATTTATTAGGACCTCCTAATAAAATTAATATAGATTATCAAAAATTTGCAAAAGATGTCCTTAAAAAATTTAAAATAAATGAACTCGAAGAAGAAATAAAAATTCTTGGAAAAGATGAATCAAAAATTACTGAAATTATTGCATTGAAAAAGCGAATAAACGAACTAGTTAAAACATATAATCGATAAAGTCAGCTCATCTAACTTCAACTATATCAGTCCTATTACAACAAACAATTTATCACAATTCCCTGTTCTGCTTTAAATATATATTTAATTTCTTTGATCAACATATAAATATCAGATGTTGATATTCTTTAATATTTATATTAAATTAAAATCAGAAGGAAACTAATAATAGTTTTACTATTAAGGCTTTTGTCTTTACTAAAGCAAGTTATTCTTACATAATTCATTTCTTCAAAAGAATTTTTCTTAAAACTCTGATTATTATATTTTAAAAGACATAATTAATAACACTTGGCAAAAGAAAAAACCTATAAGGGAATTCCTGCATCATTAGGCATCACTATTGGCAAAGCCTATCTATATACAAAAAGGCAAATAAAGATCAACGCACAAAATCTTGACGAACCTGAAATTGAAAAAGAAATTGATGACTTTAATAAATCAATTAAGCAATCAAGAAAAGAACTAAATAAAATATTTTCTATTTCAAAAGAAAGAATCGGCGAACAGCACTCTAAAATATTTGATGCCCAGATTGAAATCCTAAACGACACAATTTTTATTAACTCTGTAATTGAAAGAATCAAAAAGGAAAAGAGATCAGCAAGTTACATCTTTCATAATGAAATAAACAAACTCGGGAAAATATTGCTTTCCGCAAATGATGATTATATGAAGGAAAGATTTTCAGATATTAATGATGTTAAGAACCGTGTAATACGTAATATGAAAAGGGAAAAGCTTGTTTCAAAAGTAGAAGCAGACTCTGTTATTGTTGCACACGAGCTTACTCCAGCAGATACTATACTTTTTAGCAGAAGAAAAGTACATGGTTATGCAACAGACACAGGTGGAATTACGTCGCATGCAGCAATAATATCAAGAGCTCTTAGAGTTCCTGCAGTTGTTGGGATGAAAGAAATTTCAAAAAACGTCAAAACAGGAGACCCGGTTATTATAGATGGATTCGATGGTATAATTATCACTAATCCGGAAAAAGAAACTGTTAAGAATTACAAACAGAAATTCATTGAATACAAGAAACATGAAGTAAAACTATTAAAAATCATCGACCTACCTAGTGAAACCTTAGATAAAAAGAAAATCGAAATCACTGTCAATATAGAATTTAATGAAGAAATCGATTTTATCACAAACTATGGACATTGTGGAATAGGACTATACAGGACAGAACATTTATTCATGGAGAAAGGAGACTTCCCTTCAGAGAAGGAGCAAATTAAAGAATACTCACATATATCCAACCTTATTTATCCTAACACAGTAACAATCAGAACGTATGATATAGGGGGTGATAAACTATTGCCAAGCTCACTCAAAGAACACAATCCATATTTAGGCTGGAGAGGTATAAGAATTTGTTTAGACAGAGTACCGATATTCAAAGAACAGTTAAGGGCATTACTAATTTCCTCAACAAAGAAAAATATAAAAGTGATGTTCCCAATGATTACCTCTGTAGACGAAATTAAAAAAATAAAAGAAATATTGAATGAAGTGAGACATACTCTTGATACAGAAGGTTTGAATTATGACAAAGACCTGAAAATCGGAATTATGATTGAGGTTCCTGCTGCCTGTATGATGGCAGAGGAACTCGCGAAGGAAGTGGATTTTTTCAGCATTGGGACAAATGATTTAATTCAGTATATGCTTGCGGTTGACAGGGGTAACGAAATGATTTCAGATATGTTTCAAGAATTCCATCCTGCTGTAGTCAGAGCAATCAAAAAAGTTGTTGATGCAGCACATAATAATAACAAAAAAGTTAGTTTATGCGGTGAAATGGCTTCCGACCCATTTGCGGTAAGTCTTTTGCTCGGTTTGGGAATTGATGAGTTGAGTGTTGTGCCTTCTCTATTTCCAGAGATAAAGCAAATTATCAGGGTAATTAAAATATCCGAAGTAAAGAAACTTATAAATGTGTTAATGAAATATTCAACAGAAAAAGAAGTTAAAACAGAAATAATCAGCTACTACAATAAAAATGTAAAACCTAAATTAATAAATTAAATTTACCACATGGAAAACCCAGTTGACTCCGAATTATTAAAATCCATAGATAAAGAAAACATGTTCGATGTTCTAAAAAACTTTCACAACCAGATAAAAGATGCTGTACAGATTGCCGAAAAAGCAGATGTGACAAGCATTGATCCTTCGGGTATAAAAAACATTGTTGTTAACGGTCTTGGCGGTTCCGCTATAGGTGGTGACTTCGTAAGAAGTTATACTAATTATGAAATTACCGTACCAATGTTTGTTAATAGAAATTATACGCTGCCTTCATTTGTAAATTCTAATACACTATCGATCACCTCAAGTTATTCCGGTAACACTGAAGAAACTAATTCAGCTTACGATGAAGCTATAAAAAGAAATTGTAAAATTATTTGTATTAGCAGCGGAGGTTCTGTTGAAAAAACCGCACTTGAGAACAAGCATTTATTAGTAAAAATACCAGGTGGATTACAACCGCGGTGTGCTTTAGGTTATTCTTTTTTTACTTTGATGATTTTATTATCCAAGTTGGGGTTCCTAAAGAATTTATTCCCGGATATAGATGCGGTAATTTCGAAGATAGAAAAAAAATCTGCTTTGTATGCAAATTTTAACTCAGAAGAAAATACGGCAATAACATTAGCAAACAAGCTAAAAGGAAAACTCCCTGTTGTATATTCCTCTGTGGATATACTTGACGTCGTTAATCTAAGATGGAGAGGACAATTGTCTGAAAACGCAAAAGTACTTGCATACGGAAATTTTTTCCCTGAAATGAATCACAATGAGTTAGTTGGCTGGAAACTTAATGAAGATATTTTAAAAAAAATTGTGGTGTTAATGCTCAAAGACGATGCTGATAATGAGAGGATAAAATTAAGAATGGAAATCACATCCGGGATACTAAATAGGTACGCAAACGATATTATTAAATTAAAAGGTGAGGGTAATAGTAAATTAGAACGTATTTTTGATCTTGTGTATTTAGGAGATTGGGTAAGTTATTACCTGGCTATCATAAATAAGATTAATCCAACTCCCGTTGAAGCTATAGATTTCCTAAAAAATAAATTATCAGAAAATTGAAATTATAATCGAATCTTTTAATTCCAGCATTATAAATCTCCTTTATTTCCAGAATAAATTGCATTTCATATATCGATTTTTTTACAAATATTGATGTTCTTATTATTTTTCATGTTGCCATTATTTATCCTAAAAACAAGAAAAAATGCCTGAATGGTTGATTAATTTACTGATAACTCTTGGAAAAATTATACTTGTTCAGGGTGTATTATTAGGCTGCGTAGCATATTCTGTCTACGCTGAAAGAAGAGTCTCGGCGTTTGTTCAAAATAGGATTGGACCAAACAGAGTAGGACCAGCAGGTCTTCTTCAACCAATAGTTGATGCTGTTAAACTATTACTTAAGGAAGACATCGTTCCAGAGAAAGCAAACAAGTTTATTCACTCTCTTGCCCCTGCAATCTCGATGACAGTTGCCTTAGCTACATTTGCAGTTATTCCATTTGGTGATAAGATAGTATTATTCGGAAAAGAAATCCAACTTCAAATTGCTAATGTTAATATCGGAATACTGTATATACTTGCATTGGTATCATTAGGGGTTTATGGTATAACTTTAAGTGGGTGGTCATCAAACAACAAATATTCATTACTCGGTGGTTTACGTTCTTCCGCACAAATGATCAGCTACGAATTATCCATGGGATTAGCTGTACTTGGAGTAATTTTGATCAATGGTTCTTTTCAACTCGATACTTTTGTTCAAAATCAATATGGCTGGAAATGGAACATAGTACTTCAACCCATTGGATTTATGATATTTCTTGTTGCTGCTTTTGCAGAGACAAACAGAACACCTTTCGACCTCCCGGAGGCTGAGCAGGAATTAGTAGGTGGTTATCACACTGAATATTCAAGCATGAAGTTTGCATTGTTCTTCCTGGCAGAGTATGCTAACGTGATCGTTTCATCGGCAGTTATCGTTACTCTATTTTTAGGAGGTTGGCAGTTTCCATACCTTCAAACATTTGATTTACCTCCTTTCTTGGTGAGTATATTACAGGTTTTGACGTTTTGTGCAAAAGTTGCAGCTCTGGTGTTCTTTTTTATATGGACCAGATGGACAGTACCAAGATTCCGGTATGATCAACTCATGAATTTAGGATGGAAAGTTATGCTGCCACTTGCATTACTGAACTTAATTGTGACTGCTGTAATAATAGTAATTATAAGAACATAATTCAAAAATCTGCATATAACAGATAGAAAACAAAAAATTATTAATTATGAAGAAAATTGCAATCTTAATCATATTTCTTTTTATTGTAACCTCATTGTCAAAAGCTCAGGTGTTTTCAGATTTTACCCTTGAAGATATAGAGGGAAATGAAGTAACATTAAGCGAACTTCTCGAAAAAGGTCCAGTTATGATATCATTTTGGGCATTATGGTGTACGCCATGTAAAGAAGAAATGAAACAGATGAATCCTATATACAATAAATATAAAGATCAAGGTTTTGAATATTTGGCAATAAACCAGGATGATCAGAAATCAGTAGCAAAAGTAAAATCTTATATATCTGCAAAAGATTATGATTTCATGGTTTTACTTGACACTGAAGCAGAAGTATATGAAGCATATAATGTACAAGCACTACCATATTCATTAATAATAAACTCAGACAGAGAGGTAGTCGCACAACATCTTGGTTACGTACAAGGAGATGAAGTGGAAATCGAAAACGAAATCATAGAAGCCTTAGGAAACCAAGACAAACCGGAAGATCAGATTAAAAACGAAGAAAAAAGCAATCAGGATAATTAGATAAAAACTAACATAGGGACACAATGTTATGAATTGTGCCCGTACTATTCTTATTTAAAATCAATACAATAATGAAA
>CAYYJH010000007.1:0-2206 GCA_964472195.1 uncultured Ignavibacteriaceae bacterium
TCTGTGATTCCGCATGAGAATGCATCACCACCCTGCATGACGATAACCGTTGCCCATGAAACTTCATCAAAATCGCTCCTGGTTACTTTTCCTGTAACAGTGTATGAATTAAACGTTGGAATTATAGGAGCTTCACCTCTATATTCGCAATAGATATCAACATCCATGCTACCACCGTTTGGAATTATAAAATTAGCTTGTTCCCAATCGATTTTATTCGGATAATATGTAGGAATGTAATCAATTTCCGGGTATATATCGTCCGGGATTACAATTGCGTAAATTGAATCCATAGTATTTACATTAAAAGAAAACTGACCATCATTTTGCAAAACATAAGCTCCCAACAATACTGCATCTCTTGTTATATCATCAATAGATAAAATCTTCACATATCCTTGAGATACGGGTTCATTACTATTCGAATACCTTGCTGTACCACTTATTACAGTTGAATAGCCGTCATTAAAAAAGGATAGAACGACTATGATTACTAAAAAGCCTTTTAATAAATTGTGTATGTTTCTCGCCATCATTTTTTGTTTTTCCTTTATAAAATTGTTTTTAAAAATTTTTTAATAGTATTTCTAAAACTTATCATATTACGTCGGAATAATCGGACTATCATAAGTCGGAATTATAGGACTGTCATAAGTTGGAATAATGGGATCATAACAAGTTGGAATAATTGGACAATCGTATGTCGGTATTATCGGTTCACAATGTGTCGGAATTATCGGCTTTCTTTGATAAGAGTTTTTCATTTTAGTTTCTCCTATTTATTTATTTAAGAAAATGTGTTTAAGTTACTTTATTTATATAAGTTATATGATTTTATTAATTTAATTAATTTGATATTATTTTTCATTTTTATTCAAATTTGAGATTTCTGCAAATTCATTTACCGTAAATGATTGTGTCCAGCAAAGTTCAAAAATGTTTACAATGAATTGTGCAAAATCTTTATTCCTTACAACGATGTCGGTTTTGTTATGTTCAGGAATTGTCTTATCGTGAACATTTAAGAAAACTATTTCCCTATCGAAGACAGTAAAGTTTGCGATTAGCATTTTTGTGAGTTTTATTTGCTCTCCACCTTTTTCATAATGTTTACATAAACCTATAAAATCCTCCAACGTTACTGACTTCCATTTATTATCCTTTTGTATTTTGAAATTCAAGCTTACTTCATAAATAGATTTGAATACACCACTACGTTTCAAAAAATCTGCAACAACTTTATCAACTTGTTTTGATACCTGACCTTCAATTCTATTCATCATTAAAATTTCTTTATTAGAATTTTCTATCAATTCTAAATATCTTAAATTCCTGTGTTTGTTAAATCCCCTGATTAATTCAATATTACTTTTTTGATTTTTTTCTACTTTCTTTGTTTTGTATAGAGGCTGGAGATCTGTGAATAGGTTTTGTGTTTCTTTTAGTGCTTTGTTAACATTAATTCTTAAATCATATTGTATCTTATCTGATACAACACGTGGATTTATAATCTCAAACTTAAGCACGGAACTCGTTTCAATCTCATTTATATATCCTTTTCCAACAAATGTTTTTAATATATCATAAACATCCGTTCTTCTTATACCAGCTTCTTTAGCGACTTCCGAAGCACTCATTTGTTGTCCCGGCAAAAGGGCAAAGAATACCTTCGATTCTTTTTCTGTGAATCCTAATTGCTTAAGCTTTTCTTGCAGGTCTTTTGGTTTCATGCATGTGTTGTTGTGCGGTTCTACAACAATATTAAGAATTAAACTTTTATTGTCAATGGAAAAAACTTATAAAGTCACTCTATCCCGAGCTTTAATTAAAATTATAAAACTACTCCTAATTATCTTATATCATTAATTGTTATCATAAATCTTTTAATTGATATTCTGACGCTTAAAAGAACTTTAGCATATTTGGTATCTATTTTAGGATATTAATATTGTTGTGTAATGTTTCTACAACAATATTATGAATCTTTTGTTAAGAGTCAAGACTAAAAAATTGAATTTAATTGAGAAATTTATTTGTACTCTTGAACGAGGGATAATGTATTTCGTGATGGTATAAAGCAGAAGAGTAAAATAAAAAAACCGGACTTATTACTTAATCCGGTTTCTTAGTAGCGGGAGAAGGATTTGAACCTTCGACCTTCGGGTTATGAGCCCGACGAGCTACCAGCTGCTCCATCCCGCGATGT
>CAYYJH010000007.1:2306-9558 GCA_964472195.1 uncultured Ignavibacteriaceae bacterium
TTTTACCAATTTCTAAATTTATTTTTTAAGATTATATTCGTAAATTCTTTTTTCAATTTTTTAATTCATAATTATAATATCTCAAATGAAAATTATTGTATGCGTATCTTTAGTTCCGGATAGTACAACAAAAGTAAAAATCTCTGATACAAAGCTATCAATTGACGATTCCGGTGTAAGTTATATACTAAATCCTTATGATGAATATGCTGTTGAAGAAGCTGTTCAACTAAAGGAAAAAAATGGAGGTGAGGTTATTGCTATTTCATACGGTACTGAAAAATCAAAAGAAGCTATAAAGAAAGCATTTCAAATGGGTGCTGATAAAGGAATACTTATTAAAACTGACTCGAATGATTTTGATTCGTACACTGTCGCAAAGAATTTAGCAGATGTTCTTAAAGAGCAGAGTGCAGATATAATTTTCTTTGGTAAGCAGTCGATAGATTTTGACGGGCTTCTTGTCCCAAATATGGTCGGTGAGCTTTTAGATCTTCCTTCTATAAACGTTGTTATTAAATTAGACATTCAGGATAATACAGTCACAGCGGAAACCGAAATAGAAGGTGGAAAGGAAACCATCGAAGCTAAAATGCCGGTAATCATTGGTGCTCAGAAAGGCTTAAATGAACCACGATATCCTAATCTAAAAAGCATCATGGCTTCGAAATCAAAACCAATCGAAGAAAAAGAACCTACATACTCGGGTAATAAAACAGAAGTATCCGTAATGAATCTTCCTCCGACTAAATCACAGGGTAAGATTTTTGAAGAGGGTGTTGAGAATGTTTCCGAGCTTGTCAGGTTATTAAGAGAAGAAGCAAAAGTAATCTAAAAAGTAATACATTATATTAAAAAGAATAAAGTTTAAATAAATAATATTATAAAATCTAAATAATATGGCTGACAAAATATTAGCATTCGTCGAAGTAAAAGAAAACAAGTTTAAAAATTCAGCATTCGAAGTTGTATCAGTTGCAAAAAAATTAGCCGGTGAATTAGGCTGTGAATTCGATGTATTGACTATAAGCACTAACAATGAAGATGAAATTAAAAAATTAGGTGCCTACGGTGCGAAAAAAGTTTTGCTTGTAGATTCAAAAGAGTTGAACTCAAAAAATCCGGACAGTAATAGTGTTTACTCGAATACTGCTTTTGCCAAAGCAATCAGTGAAGTTTCAAAATTGAAAGACTCTAACATCGTATTAGTATCAGCAACTGCTATGGGCAAAGATTTAGCTCCAAGGATAGCAATAAAAATAGATGCAGCAATTAGTCCGGATTGCATTGACGTTACAGTCATCGATGGTAATATAACTGCACGAAGACCTGTTTATGCCGGTAAAAGTATAATCGATGTAAAGTTTAATTCGGGTAACGTTGTTCTTACTCTCAGACCAAACGTATTTCAACCTGAAAAGATAAATAGTGAAGATGTCGAAATTGAAAAGATAGACGTTGGAAATCTGAACCTTAATGAAGGTGATTTCAAAATTAATATAAAAGAAGTAGTTGTATCGAATGAAAAACTTGATGTAAGCGAAGCAGACAAGATAGTATCCGGTGGAAGAGGTTTACGCGAAGCAAGTAATTTTCATTTAATTGAAGAATTAGCTAATGTTCTCGGAGCGGCAACGGGTGCATCACGGGCTGTTGTAGATGCAGAATGGAGACCTCATTCAGAGCAGGTTGGGCAAACTGGAAAAACGGTATCCCCTAATTTGTATATTGCTTGTGGGATTAGCGGAGCAATTCAGCATCTTGCAGGTATGTCATCCTCAAAATGCATTGTAGCAATTAACAAAGATAAAGATGCACCAATATTCCAGGTTGCTGATTACGGTATTGTCGGGGATGTTTTTGAAATACTGCCAGCATTAACCGAGGAGTTTAAAAAGGTATTGTCAAACTAATTTAAATTACTTTTTTAGAAATACCTTTTAAATTAAATAATATTCTTATTATATTGATTTTGAAAATGAAACTTTAATTGTCATTTTCTTGTAAAAAATATTAAAACAGCTTAACTATTTATTTTATTCGATGGAAAATTCAGTTGATGTAATACAGGTTGATATTTTTGGTTTATCGCTCTCATCATCAATCAGTGGTGGTGGGTATGCCATAATACTAAAAGAAATTGGCGGTGAAAGAAGGCTCCCTATTATTATTGGTCAGTTCGAAGCACAGGCAATAGCATTCGAGCTCGAAGGAATGAAACCACCAAGACCACTCACGCACGATCTTCTCAAAACGTTAATTGAAACATTTGGATACCGGGTTGAAAGCGTAACTATAAATGAATTAAAAGATTCTACATTCTATTCAAGAATAAAATTCGATGCTGAAACCATAGGTGAAATTGATGCAAGACCTTCTGATGCTATAGCACTTGCACTCAAATTTTCTGCTCCAATATACGTTTCAGCTTCAATTATGGATGAAATAGGCTTTATCCCCGAATATGAAGAACATGGTTCAAAAAAGGAAGAAGGTAAAGAAGAAAGTGATATATTATCGGGCAAGGAATCATTTGAAGAAGAAGCAAAAATAGCAGATACTTCCAAACTATCTGTCAAAGAAAAGAAACTCAAAAAATTGAAATTAGAATTAGATGAAGCAGTAACTAAAGAAGACTACGAAAAAGCAGCAGAATTAAGAGACGAAATAAAAAAAATGGAAATCTCAAATCTGAATTAACAATACATATATATTAATCTCATTTAACAAACTAAATCAAAATACGTGAAAAAAATCATCCTTTTAATATTCACATTACTTATCCTGAGCTTTAACACAGTTTATTCACAATTCAAATCCGATCTTCAATATAAAAATTCATCATTAAATAAAAAACTTAGCAGTTTAGATCTGGGTGTTACGTCCGGACGGGTAAGCCTTGGTTTTAACGGCGGCATAGCTGTTATGGAAGATAACACCGGTTTAGCAGTAGGGATGTTCGCTGAAGTTAATGCAGAAAGTTTTTCATTTGTACCTCAAGCCAATTACTGGAAAGTTAATAAAGCGAACAATTTTGAGATTGCCGGGCTTATGAGATTAAGATTTGAATCTGTTGGAATAGAACCTTATGTTGATGGCGGAATAGGAATTAATTTTTATAATGATGATGTAACAGATAACGTAACAAAGATTGGGCTCGATGTTGGGGGCGGTCTTGAGCTTAAAAATTTTAGTACATCTTACACTGTTTTGCTCGATGTGAAATATAAAATAATTATTAACGATCCCGGAAATATTAAAGGCTTCGTTGTTACCGGTGGTCTAAAATTTCCCTTATAGATTTTATATAATAAAATTATTTTAACAGCGTAGAAGAAATTTCTTTTACGCTTTTTTTATTTCCATTATTTGTATATGCAAAAAAATTTACTAATTGATATTGGCAACTCACACATCAAAGTTGCAATAGGTTTACAAGATTCTTCGTTAAAAAATATAAAAAGATTCGAATACGAAAAGGAGTATCAAACCGAAACATTAAACCACATTATATCTTCCTTTATTAAAAAAAGGAAAGACCTTTATGAGATAAAAAAGATTGGAATATCTTTATTGGATTTAAAAATAAAACCTGCAATAATCGATATTATAAAAATATATTTCAGGTCTGCACCCATTTTTATTAATAAAAGAATCAAACTTCCCATAAAATTTAAATACAGCTCTACAATCGGCAGCGACAGGATTTGTTCGGCAGTTGCAGCTTTTTACAAATATTGTAAAAGAAAAAAAATATTAATAATAGACTTCGGCACTGCTACAACATATAACCTGTTAATAGATGGCATATTTGAAGGTGGAATGATTACCCCCGGTATTGAAACTTCCCTGCATTCACTAATAAAAAAAACATCACTACCTAAAGTAAAATTAGATTCGAATGTTAAATTGATTACGAATGATACCTTAAACAATATTAAATCCGGAGTATGGTTTCAGAACCTATATACAACTGAAAGGATTATTCTTGAACTAAAAAAGAAGCATAAGAATTTGTTTGTCATTGCAACGGGAGGTTTATCACATTTAATTTTCGATAAGACGAGACTTATTGACAAACTTGAAAAAAACCTGGTTCTGGAGGGAATTAATTTTATCTTAAATCAAGAATGAAGTTTTTCGGGAAAAGAAATAATATAAACACGCTAAAGACACTCTGGAATTTTTCGCAAAAAGGAAATCTATGGAGGTTTTTTTTCGCCGGTAAAGATACGATTGTGGGTGAAACAAGAGATAATGAAGAAAAGATTGTGTATTTCTTTTCGTTAGATGCTAATACCGGGAAAACATTCCTGAAGAATCACAAATTAAAAAATGAAGACTACTGGATATCGATTGAAGGATTAAACAAGGAAGTTTGTTTCTTGCATCGTTTTGAGAAACCCGATCTTCCCCAGCATAAAAGTATAATTGCATTGGATATTTTTTCAGGGAAAAAACTCTGGGAGAATAATGAGTACTTGTATTTTTTCAATACAGACCATTCTCTTTATGCTTACAAAGAAAAATTTGAATCAAAAGAAATTGTTGAGCTTAATATGAAAAATGGTATCGTGTTAGAAACATTCGATGAAAATGAGCATGCTGAAATCTATAGCATCCGAAATAATACATACGACGAACAATTATCCGAAAAATACAATTACCCTATTCCGTTTTCAAAAGAAGATACACCGGAGGACTTATCAAGGATTTTCAAAAAAGAAATTACATACTTAAACTCAGAGGGTAAGATAGAATATATTATCAAAGATGATTATCTAATGTTCAACTATTATGAAAAGATTTCATTACCCGATTACGGCTCAGAAAAAACATATAAAAACAGATTTTGTATTTATAATATATTTAATGGAGAAAAATTATATGAAGATATGATGAACAAAAGCTCATCGTACAATGTACCAGATAACTTTTTTGTGAAAGATGATAACATTTATTATCTTAAAGAAAAAAAGGAATTAATTGCAATAAACCTAAAGCAAAAAATATATTCAAAATAATTATTATGAAGTCTTTATCAGAAGAAATCATCAAATCCTCTAATGGTAATTGTGATATAATTGATATTACAGATGATGTTATTGGAATATTAAAAAAATTCAAAATAAAGAACGGTCTTTGCACTGTGTTTTCAATTGGTTCTACAGCAGGAATAACAACGATAGAGTACGAACCGGGTTTATTGAAGGATATACCGAAACTAATGGATAAATTAATCCCTTCAGCTGTAAGATATCATCATGACGACACCTGGGGTGATGGAAACGGTCATGCGCATTTGCGTTCTGCACTCTTTAAAACATCACTCAGTGTACCGATTGTAAATGGGGATTTGACTCTCGGTACGTGGCAGCAAATTGTATTAATAGATTTTGATAACCGTAAAAGAACGCGACGGATAGTTGTTCAGGTTATAGGTGAATAGTTTTGAAAAATAAAATTCTTATATTAATACCATTTGTAATTGCTTTAGTATTAAGGATAATTTTCATCGAACAAAAAAATCTCTGGTTCGATGAGATTTATTCCTGGAATGTATCACAGGCAAACTTAAAAGCAATTATCGAAATGTCTGCGGGAGATATACACCCTCCTTTTTATTACATCATTTTAAAATTCTGGACGTTGCTCTTTTCCGATAGTGTGTTCTCCTTAAGAATGCTCAGTGTAACAATAAGTTTAGCAGGTATGATGTTCATCTATTTGCTCTGCAGAAAAATTTTCAAGACGAACATCGAAATATTTTTTGCACTTTTATTGTACGCTGTTTCACCGCTGAACATTTACTATTCTCAGGAAGTGAGAATGTTTAACCTTAATCTTTTTCTTTGCCTGGGCTCTGTTTACTTTTTTATCAGTTATCTAAGCAAACCGAATGTACGAAACGGTTTATCGTATTCGGCTTTTACTGTGCTCGCTTTTTATACACACTACTTTGCTTTCCTGATATTTTTTACTCAAGCAGTAATATTATTAATAATCTTTTTAAAGAAAGAAGTAGACTTTCCTTTTATTAGAAATTTTTTACCATACTATCTTGGAGTCTTAATTCTATACGTACCGTGGTTTGGGAAATTCCTTTATCAGGTTAACAAAGGTCAGCAATGGAGAGTGCCGCAGGAGACATACCAGGTTTTGCTCAATACTTTTGCTTTCTTTAAAGAAAATTTCTTTGGATATTATTTCTATTATGAAGGAAGTATTATCCATGCATTAGTAAAATATATTACATTAACTACATTTATATTCTTTGCAGTTTTTGGTTTAAGGTTTATTATTCAAACATTGAAATCAAAAGACAGAACTCCCGCATCAAATAATTATGCAGCTTTTTATGTTATCCTGTTTTTTGTTATCCCGCTCGCAATTGGAATCATTGTTTCAATAAAGAATAGCATACTTCTTTCAAGATATTTAAGTATCATTGTTCCTTATTATCTCATCATACTTATTTTCTTTGCATACAGCATCCGTAAAGATTATGTTACTTATGCTTTCGTTTTTATCTTCACACTCTCGAGTATTGTTGGGACCACAATAACCTTTTCTCATGATTTCAAGAACAATGATTACAGGGACATCATTTCTTACATAGAAAAGTCTTATAAAGATAGCGATGTTATTACAGTCGACCCACATTACAATGGATGGGTGTTCGATTATTATTGTTCTCATAACGAGACAGTATTAAATCCACCCATGAACCTCGGATGGAACCTCAACATAAAATACGATTCACTTTCTCTGAAACCTGAGATTAAGAATGTATGGTTCATAACTGATTACAGTGCACTGGATAAAACCGGTTATGATGAGGTTTCTTCTAAAATGAGTTCATTAGGATTTGAACTCGAAAGCACGAAGGTCTTTTCATTAATACCTGAAAAGGTGAGGGTGGAGTATTACAGGAGAAAATAAAATTATTCTTTATTGTAATCGTGATTTTCTTCATCAAACAACCATTGCACTGGGTTGTTTTTAATATAATTTCTTACATTAATAAATTCATTTTCATTCCTTAATATTCTATCATAATATCTTGCTTGCCATTTAAAATCAACATTACTATTTGCAACCTTCTTTTTAACTCCGATTTTAAAACCCCTGATAATTGAACCCAAATTTCTTGATTGTGGTCCGAATTTATTTGTATTCCAAATTCTAAGAGATGCAAAATCATGCGTCTTTACGTTTTTATCAAATTTGTCAATTACAATTATACCATGAA
>CAYYJH010000007.1:9658-46659 GCA_964472195.1 uncultured Ignavibacteriaceae bacterium
AAATCATGCGTCTTTACGTTTTTATCAAATTTGTCAATTACAATTATACCATGAAATGGTAACAAAATAATACCCACTTTTTGAATAATCCCACCCTTTTAATCGAGTGGACGGTATCCGATATTTCTTTTTGAATAATTCGTTTCTCATTTGTAATTGTATGATAAATTTATATTGTAGAGACGCAAAATCTTGCGTCTCTACGAATCCTTTCTCCGAAAATTACAATTCAAAATTATACGCAACGCTTCCCCATAGCAAAGGGACAAAATGAAGCTTACCGCTGCTTCCTCCCGGATCTAAGTTTGTGAGAATTCCAATTACACAAGCATCTATTGCAAAGTTTCCATTAATTATTCTAAACCCTCCCGAAAAAACCGCACTTAATCTTCCTTCACGTCCGAAAGTAATCCAATTCTCGGAAATAAACTTAGAATCTTCTACAGAACGAGCTTCAATACTTAACATAAATAGAGGATACGGATGTATTGAAATTCCATTACCATGTTCCCAATCTATACCATAAATCATTCCACTTCCTACTGATATAGAATATTTATCTGTACCAAAGGTTGAAACTCCGTAAAGAAGTCCAAAATTGTTATCAGTTTCAATGTCCAGAAAACTGTAAGTTTGTGCATACGCAAGACCAATTGATACATCTACATATTTTGAATGCAATGCCCGAACCTTAGGAGCGACGTAAAACATCGGGGGGTAAAGAGATGCACCTGCCCCAAGATTTATGTAATCAGTAATCCCTACATTTCCAAATGGAAACACTAATGCGGTAAACCACGGGATAAAAACTGCTGTTGACACATAACCATGCCCTGCTTTCAACGTCTTACCAGTCGGTCCTATGAACAAACGTGATTCATTCGGGTCGGGTTTAAAGATTACGCGAGTGCTGTCTGTTCTAATTAATTGCAAATCTTCTATCGTTGTAATTTGCTCTTGCGGAACATTGAACGTTTTGTATTTCGTCTTTATCTTTACAGTATCGGGGGTAACACTTCTCACAGTACCTGTCATTTCAAAACCGCCTAACAGTGTTATCTTATACTCTCTTCCTATGATAAGAGAATCTTTCTGTGCATAAGAAGAATGGAAAAATGTAAAAATGAAAATAGATATTGTGAAAAGTATAAAAAGAATAGAATGTAAGGTTTTCATTCCGCAGCAGTTTAATTATTGCAATAAAATTGCTCAACCAAAAAATTAAATTCAAGCTACATTTAAAAAAGTAATTTCATCCAAAGAAGACTGAATTTATTAATAATAGTTATGGTATACATATTTCTCTTGCAAATTAAATACTTTAATGCTTAATTTACTTCAGGAAAATAAACACAGGAGGGTTCAACATGCAAAAGTTTAAACTTTCATTTCTTGTTATTGCTTTACTTCTCATTTCAAACATTTCGAATTCGCAGTGGTTTTGGCAGAATCCACTGCCGCAGGGAAATGATATAAGAGCAATACATTTCGTAAAACAAAGCAATGTTGGTTATATGGCTACAGTTGCAGGTACATTTCTCAAAACTACAGATTATGGTCTTAGTTGGAAACAAATAAACACTAGTGTAAGTGTTCCTTTGTACTCAATCTTTTTCGTTAATGAATTAACAGGTTTCGCTGGTGGAGATAAGGGAGCACTTTATAAGACAATAAACGGAGGTAAGCAATGGTACATTGTTGATTCTATTGTGAACTATCCAATCAATTCGATATTTTTTACATCTGCAAATACGGGTTATTATTCAAGCAGAATAGGAAGACTCAGAAAAACAACAAACGGTGGAGATAATTGGATATATCTCAACACAAGTACTACGAAGGATATTAATTCGATATTTTTTTTAAACGAAACAACAGGTTATGTTGCTGGAAGTTCGGGTTTACTTATAAAAACTACCAACGCAGGTAATGTATGGTATTCAGTTTCTGCTCCGCAGTATTCTTTCTCAAGTTTATATTTTATGAACTTAAATACTGGTTTTGTTGGTGGTGTTTTTCGTTTAATAAAAACCACAAATGGGGGTGTTAATTGGAACGTCTTTAACTTTGGTTTTTCAGGAAGAGTTGATGCAATAAGTTTTATTAATGAAAATATTGGATATGCTGCTGAAGTAATTCAGGGAGTATTATTCAAAACAACAAATGGTGGAGATAATTGGTTTATACAAAATATTAACAATTCAAACTTTTTGTATTCGATGGATTTTACTAATTCATCAACAGGTTGTATAGTTGGTTCGCAAGGAACAATAATAAAAACTACAAACGGTGGAGAAACTTGGAACGACTGTTATTCAAAAGTGACAAATAGAAATCTTCGCTCTATTTCCTTTATCAGTCAAAACACTGGTTTTGCTTGTGGACAAGCTGGGATCGCTTTAAAGACTACTAATTCAGGACAAAACTGGAATAAAATGAACACTATTTCGAATTACTATTTTTATTCTATATGCTTTCCAGATGAAAATAATGGTTATATTGGAGCTTATAGTACTATTTTGAAAACTACAAATTTTGGTAACACCTGGTTCGATTTATCTCCTCAAATAGCAGATAAATCCGTTCTAAATTTACTTATGCTTGATTCAAACATAGGATATGGTGTAGGTGGAGAAGGTATGATTATAAAAACTACTAATTCAGGTATTAATTGGTTCTTTCAAAATTCAAGCTATGCAAATACTTTATGGGCAATAGATTTCGTAAATAATAATACTGGCTATGTAGTTGGAGGAGGTTTTACAAGCTATGTAATTTTAAAAACTACAAACTCTGGAGATAATTGGATTATACAAGAACAAGCCAATCTAAATTGCCTACAATCAGTTGATTTTATAAATGAAAATACTGGCTATGCTTCTGGTAAAGGCGGTATCATTTTTAAAACAACAAATGGTGGAGAAAATTGGTATCAACTAAATCCAGGATACGACGTTAATCTAACTTCAATTAAAGTTTTAAATAAAGATATAATATATATCGCAGGTGGAAGCCTGTACAATAGCATAATTCTAAAATCAAGTGACGGTGGTTCTAATTGGATTTATCAAGAATCATATACAGATAACTCACTTTGGGATTTAGAGTTTACAAATGATAGCACAGCTTATATAGTTGGTGAATATGGAACAATATTGAAAACTACGAATGGAGGTACTACTATTGTAAATGTTTCTCTAGTTAGTAATAATATACCATCATCATTTAAGCTCTCTCAAAACTACCCCAACCCATTCAACCCAACAACAACCATTATATACGATATAAAAATAAAAGGTTTTGTTGAGTTGAAAGTCTTCGACCTGCTCGGTCGTGAAATAACAACACTCGTAAACAGGAATCAATCACCGGGAACATACGAAGTTGTATTCGATGCTACTTCCCTTCCGAGCGGTGTGTATTTTTATCAATTGCAAGC
Organism: uncultured Ignavibacteriaceae bacterium; assembly: GCA_964472195.1. Classification (GTDB taxonomy): domain Bacteria; phylum Bacteroidota; class Ignavibacteria; order Tepidaquicellales; family Tepidaquicellaceae; genus BS750m-G4. Next base: position 13,098 of record CAYYJH010000007.1, read on the forward strand.
CATGCCTGATGGCAGGCAGGCAGGAGACTTTATTGAAACGAGAAAGATGGTCGTGCTTAAATAAAATAAGTAAAACTTCTAATAATTTTAATTTTAAAATTATGAAAAAGATATTATTAGTGTTATTAATTTTGGTAAGCTTTACTTTTAATGTTCATCCCTCACCCGGATGGTTCTCACAAAACAGCGGAACTTCTGAAACATTGAACGATGTTTTTTTTATTAATAATCTCACCGGGTGGGCTGTCGGAGACACAGGAATAATTGTGAAAACCACGAACGGTGGAATCAACTGGTTTCAGCAATACAATCCTAACGATAAGGAATTGCTCGCTGTAAGATTCATAAATGAAAGCACAGGTTGGGCTGTCGGAGGTCAGTTTTATTACAATCCTATGAACTGTGATTACATGGTAATTATAAAAACTACAAACGGTGGAACTAACTGGTATGTACAATTATTTTCTGGTTCAGGTCATATTTTTTATGACCTTTGCGTAATTAACTCTAATACCGTTTATGCTACTAATTTAGGTTCTAATTTTGGGGGTTTGGTTACAGAAGGATATATAAATACCACAACTAATGGAGGAATCAACTGGTATTCTATCCCAAATCTGGAGTTCGGTTTTGGTTATAAAAGTATTTTCTTTTTAAATCAAAATACGGGTTGGGCTATGGGATTCTATGCTTCTTGTACACCACCAATGTATTGTCGAGTATTAAAAACTACCAACAGTGGAATGAATTGGTCAATAATAAATCAGGATAGTTCAGATTTTGGATTTGGACATTTTGGAAAAATTAGATTCCTAGATCATCTCAATGGTTATTTATTATCCAGAGGATTAAAGAAAACTACTGATGGTGGACATAATTGGGAAACTACGGATTCAATAGTTACACCTTCTGCAAGAGGTTATTACTTTGCTAACAAAGATACAGGTTGGATTGTTGGGCACAATTCAATTAATCGAACGGATAACGGTGGCACAAACTGGTCTTCACAAAATGCTCCAGCAACAGCAACTCTCTACTCTGTTTACTTTTTAAATAAAAACACAGGTTGGGCTGTAGGTTCAAACGGAACAATATTAAAAACAACTACAGGTGGAATAACTTCGGTTAAGCAAATCTCAACATTTGTACCTAAGAAAAGTGAACTGTTACAAAATTACCCGAATCCCTTCAATCCTGTTACAACAATTACATACAATATTAGATCATCGGGTGAAATTGTTTTAAAAGTGTATGATATTAAAGGTCGTGAGATAACTACACTTGTAAACGAAAATCAGACACCGGGAACGTACGAAGTTGTATTCGATGCTACTTCCCTTCCGAGCGGTGTGTATTTCTATCAATTGAAAACCATGCCTGATGGCAGGCAGGCTGGAGAATTTGTTGAAACGAGGAAGATGGTCGTAGTGAAATAATATTCGATTCTTTACATATCCTTTGCGTCTTTGCGTGAGAATACTTCCTTAGACTTACTTCATTCATCTTTTTAATAACTTTTTTCTTACAATGTTATTGAGTAATTTTCAATTTTAATAACCCCTCAACATATGAACTCAAATAAATACAACATATGCTGAACACGATCATCTTCGCAATTGTTTTTATTTCCGCCATAAGTTTTTTCATTTATTCAATAAAGAAATTTCTATCATATCTTAAAATCGGAAAACCCGAAAACAGGTTCGATAAAGCAGGCAAAAGATTAAAGAACACCATTGTCTATGCATTATTTCAAAAAAAACTTTTAAGACAAAAATTTGCAGGGACACTGCATGCATCGATTTATTGGGGATTCCTCGTTCTTCTTATAGTTATTTTAGAAGGAATTATTCAAGGCTTCTTTCCTGATTTTTCATTCAGATTTCTTGGTGGTTTTTATTCAGTAATCACATGCGTAACAGATATTTTCGGAGCAATTGTTTTTGTAATTGTTCTTTTCTCTATACTAAGGCGATTTATTTTTACTCCTAAAAGACTACGAGTGGAAATCTCTTCAAGATTAGATGCAACTTTAATACTAACATTGATTCTTTTCGTAATGTTCACAATGTTCGGAGCGAATATAGAAAGAATCCTCATTGGTCATCCGGAAGGTTACAGACCTGTATCAGAATTTCTTGCAGGTTTGTTTTCCATCAAAGGTTCTCATACAGGATACATGATTTTCTGGTGGGCACACAATGTGATTATACTTGGATTCCTTAACTACCTCCCCTATTCAAAACATTTTCATATAATGTCTTCGATGCCGAATACTTATTTTTCAAACATAGGTATAAAGCCGAAGGGAGTTCTAAAACCGATTGACTTTGAAGATGAGAGTTTAGAGCAGTATGGAGCAAAAGACATCGAAGATTTAACGTGGAAAGAATTGTTGGACGGGTATACGTGTACAGAATGCGGAAGATGTACCGATGTCTGTCCTGCAAACAGTACGGGTAAAGCTCTCAATCCAAAGAAAATAATTACGCAGATAAGAAAACGAATACACGATAAGGGACCGCTTGTTGTTAAAAAAGTTAAAACCGATCCATTATTGGAAACGCCCCTTACCGGCATCTATATTTCTGAAGAAGAACTATGGGCATGTACAACCTGTGCTGCCTGTGTCGAAGAGTGCCCGGTTTTAATTGACCACGTTACACCGATTGTGGATATGAGAAGAGACCTTGCTATGATGGAATCATCCTTCCCTGCTGAACTGAATACTATATTCAAGAATCTTGAGAATAATGAGTCACCCTGGGCATTCGGTGCAGAACAGAGGAACGACTGGATTGAGCAATTGAATGCTGAACTCGGAAAAGAAGGCAAAACAAACAATCTTAAAAAACTTAGTAACATCGGTTCGGCAGATGAAGTAGATGTCGTTTTCTGGGTTGGGTGTGCAGGAGCGTTCGATAACAGGTATATTAATGTCACTAAATCTTTTGCAAAAATACTTAACGCAGCGGAAGTTAAATTTGGTGTGCTTGGGAATGAAGAAAAATGTAACGGCGATCCTGCAAGAAGGCTCGGAAATGAATTTTTAGCACAGCAGTTCATTCAGCAAAATGTCGAGACGTTCAAAAAGTACAACATACAAAAAGTTGTTACAACATGCCCTCACTGCTTCCATGCCCTTAAAAATGAATATCCACAATTTGGTTTAGAGCTTGAAGTAATTCATCATACAGATTATATTTGCAATTTAATAAAAGAAAAAAGAATTGTTCCTAAGACAGAGAATCAAAAAAAAATAACGTATCATGATTCTTGCTACCTTGGAAGGTACAACGGTAATTACAAAGCACCGAGGGAAATCTTATCGAAAGTTCCCGGACTGAATCCTGTTGAAATGAAGAGATCAAAGGATAAGGGTTTTTGCTGTGGTGCTGGAGGCGGAAGAATGTTCATGGAAGAAACAGAGGGTAAAAAAGTCTATATGGAACGAACAGAAGAAGCTTTACTAACAGGAGCTGAAACAATTGCTTCGGCATGCCCATTCTGTATGACTATGCTAACTGATGGAATTAAGGATAAAGAAAAAAGCGAAGAAGTAAAGATAAAGGATTTAGCAGAAATTGTACTTGAAAGCCTTTAAGAATTTTTAAATATTTATTCGAATAACTTTTAACAAAATTTAATTTAAAAACAATACTTATAATAATTCATTATTAACTTTAAACTTTAATCATAAAACTATGTCATATCTTTTCACATCGGAGTCCGTAAGCGAAGGACATCCGGATAAAATTTGCGATCAGATATCTGATGCAATTCTTGATGATATTTTTACACATGACAAATACGGCAGAGTTGCCTGTGAAACTTTCTGTGCGACTGGAATGGTGCTTGTTGGTGGTGAGATAACTACAAGACACTACGTAGATGTTCCTCAATTAGTAAGAAATGTTGTTAAGGATATAGGTTATACTGAAGGTGAATACAGATTCGATTCACAATCGATAAGCGTAATATCAGCAATAAATAAACAATCTCCCGATATTGCAAGAGGTGTCGATAAAGGAGGAGCCGGCGACCAGGGAATGATGTTCGGTTATGCTAACAATGAAACTCCCGAACTTATGCCGATGCCAATTATGTATGCACACAAGATTGTGAAGAAACTTGCTGATATTCGCAAAAAAAGAAATAACCTTATGCCTTACTTAAGACCTGATTCTAAATCACAGGTTACCGTAGAATACAACGATAAAAACAAACCTGTCAGGATTGAGGCTGTTGTTGTATCAACACAGCATGACCCAGGTGTTAAGCAATCTCAGATAAAACAGGATGTAATTGCAAATGTCATAAAAAAAATAATTCCCGATAGACTTCTCGATAAAAAAACCAAGATTTACGTTAATCCGACAGGAATGTTTGAAATAGGAGGTCCTCATGGGGATACAGGTCTGACCGGCAGAAAGATAATAGTTGATACTTACGGTGGTAAAGCACCTCACGGCGGTGGAGCATTCTCAGGGAAAGATCCTTCAAAGGTTGATAGAAGTGCAACTTATGCTGCCAGGCACATAGCAAAAAATATAGTTGGAGCAAAACTTGCCGCTGAATGCCTGATACAAATATCTTATGCAATCGGTATTGCAGAACCCGTTTCAATTTATATCAATACAAACAGTACAGGGAAAATACCGGATACAGAACTGGCAAAGATTATAAAAAAAGAAATAGACCTGACACCAAAAGGTATAATTCATAGATTAAATTTAAGAAGGCCTATATTTAGAAAGACTTCTAATTACGGTCATTTCGGACGTAACGATAAAGATTTTACCTGGGAAAAATTAGACCTAAAAAATCTTTTGCTAAAATCTGTTAAATAATGTATGAATGATTTCTTCTTCGGATTTTTTTACCCAATAAGAAGTTTAAGCTTCTTCTTTAAACAACCGAAGATAATTTTATATTCCATGATACCAATGGTCATTAACCTGATCATATATGGAACAATCTTTTATTTTAGTTATAGTTGGATAATTGGAACATCTGGAGAATTAACAGGAGCAAACAATCTTGAAGCAACATGGCTTCAGGAAGTTCTTCACTTTTTTATTTTGATATTTTCATTCATGCTGTTACTCCTCGTTTGTTATTTAGTGTTTATAACTGTAGGAGGAATAATTAACGCACCATTTGCAGAACACATTTCACAACTGGTTGAAGAAATCGTTACCAGGATTAAGTATGACAACAAATTAAACTTCCTGCAGGACGCATGGTACAGCATTAAAGCTGAATCATTTAAATTAATATTTTATTTTTCTGTCATCATTCCATTATTCTTCGTCAATTTTATCCCAATGATCGGAAGTGTTTTAGCAACCATATTGGGAATTATATTTTCTTTTTTTTATAATGCACTCGATTATCTGGATTATCCTATGACAAGAAGATTTTATCGTTTAAAAAGGAAAATTAAAGTTACACATTCAGGCGGGCTTTTGTCTTATGGATTCGGATGTATGGCGTTTCTAATGTTATTTCTGCCAGTTTTAAATGTTTTCTTTAAACCTGTTTTGGTAGTTGCTGGTACTTCTCTTTTTTATGAAAGAGACTTTGAAAAACAAATAAAAGACTTCAATAAATAAATTATAAATGATTTTTATATCTGCTCGCTCCGACACAAATTATAAACATATAAAATTAAAAAGGAATAATGAGTTTTACATCGGTCATCTTGACAATTATATAAAACTCTTAAATTAGTTAATTTTTAAATGTGAAAATGAAATGAAAGAACCCGAAGTAAATCTGGAACTTGCAAAAGAACTTGGATTAATCGATGAAGAATACGACAGGATAGTAAATATACTCGGAAGAATTCCAACGTACACGGAACTTGGGATCTTCTCAGTAATGTGGAGTGAGCATTGTTCTTATAAAAACTCAATCAATCAAGTGAAAACACTTCCGAGAAGCGGTGGAAGATTACTCGTTGCTGCGGGTGAAGAGAATGCGGGCTTAGTAGATATTGGAGACAATTTGGCAGTAGCTTTTAAAATTGAATCACACAACCACCCCTCTGCAGTAGAACCTTACCAGGGAGCAGCAACAGGTGTAGGCGGTATACTGAGAGATATTTTCACAATGGGAGCCAGACCAATAGCTGCATTGAATTCATTGAGGTTTGGTTTAATCACAAAGAATGAAATATCCGGTGAAGAACAAATTAGAAGAACAAAATACCTATTTAAAAATGTCGTCAAAGGTATCGGTGATTATGGAAACTGTTTCGGAGTCCCTACTATTAGCGGTGAAGTATATTTCGAAGACTGCTACCATGATAATCCTATTATCAACGCAATGACAGTGGGAATTGTTAAACATGATGAAACAGCATCTGCAACTGCGGCGGGAACCGGGAATCCCGTATTCATCGTAGGTTCGTCGACAGGAAAAGATGGAATACATGGAGCGACTTTTGCTTCAGTAGAAATTTCCGAAGAATCCGATTCGAAAAGACCAAGCGTACAAGTTGGAGACCCATTTACAGAAAAACTTTTATTAGAAGCTACGCTCGAAGCTATAAGGTCGGGTGTAGTAGTCGGAATACAGGATATGGGTGCTGCCGGTATAACATGCTCAACCAGTGAAATGAGTGCGAAAGGAAAATGCGGAATGGAAATTAATCTCGATCTTGTTCCTTTAAGAGATAAAACTATGTCGTCTTACGAAATAATGCTTTCAGAATCACAAGAAAGAATGCTCGTCGTTATTGAAAAAGGAATGGAAAATTTTGCAAAAGAAATCTTTAAAAAATGGGACCTGAACTGTGTCCAGGTCGGGAAGGTCATTAAAGAAGAGAAGATTAAAGTTTATCATAAAAATGAACTTGTTGCCGACGTACCAGCTTTCGAGTTAGTTCTTGGTGGTGGTGCTCCCGTTTACCTAAGAAATTCAAAAGAACCTGAATACTTTAAAGAAACAAGAAATTTAAATCCAGATGACTTAAAAGAACCAGAAGATTATAATAAAGTTCTGCTGCAATTATTGTCTGCTCCCAATATTTCAAACAAAAATTGGGTATATAAACAATACGACACACAGGTAAGGACAAACACGGTAATACTACCGGGAGGTGATGCCTCTGTAATTAGAATTAAAAAAACGAAGAAAGCTCTTTCAATAAAAGTGGATTGCAACGGAAAATATGTCTACCTGAATCCATACAAAGGCGGATTAATAGCTGTATGCGAAAGTGCGAGGAATGTAGCCTGTACAGGAGCCGTACCGCTTGCCATAACAAATTGTTTGAATTTTGGAAATCCATACAATCCTGAGGTTTATTATCAATTTTCAGAAGCAGTTAGAGGAATTGGGGATGCCTGCAGAAAGCTTAACACACCCGTTACCGGTGGAAACGTAAGTTTCTATAATCAATCGCAGGATTATGCCGTTTATCCTACTCCGGTTATCGGTATGCTTGGATTAATAGAAGATGTAAATAAAGTAACGACCAGTCATTTCAAAAAAAATGGAGACACAATATTTTTATTGGGTAACGTTTCTTCAAATGAGATTGGGGGGAGTGAATACCTTGAACTAATTAATAGTGAAACTAAAGGTGATGCACCTGATATAAACCTTGATAACGAAAAGAAACTTCAGAATACTGTTCTGGAATTAATAGATAGTCAATTAATCAATTCAGCTCATGATATTTCCGAAGGTGGACTTGCAGTTGCGTTATCCGAATGTTGTATTATGAATTCATTCGAACCAATTGGATGTAAAATTAAATTTGACTATATTAACAGACGAGATTTCGAATTGTTCGGAGAAACACAAAGCAGAATTATAATTTCAGCAGATGAATCAAATGCAAACGATATCTTTAATGTTTGTGAGAAACATAAAACACAAATTTTAAATATTGGATTTACCGGGGGTGATAATTTAATCATTAATGATGAGATAGAAATTAACCTTAAAAATTTAATCGAGAGATACTATAATTCAATAGAAAGAATTATGGAAAATAATTTTTAAAATTTCATATAGAAAAATTATTAAATAGACTTAATGAAATGAAAACTTATCTATTAAAAATTATTTTTATTTTATTAATCTATACTTTCACATGTCATGATATTATACCTCAGGTTATTGACAATTCAAACCAAGAAAAGTCTTCCAAACCCTTTTTACGAAAAAACGAAACAGCAAATCAAACGCTTCCATTAGCTATCGGTATATTATCAATTTTTTATTTTGTGAATCCAATCATACTGTATGAAGATGAAAAAGTTTCTGCCGGACTCACGAAAGAACTTTCTTTAGGCTTTGGTAATTTCGGTGAGTACAGGATAGGATTTGAATATTCACTAATATTCAGAGGTTATCAGAAAAATCACGTAAGGCTTTCAGTTAAATATGACAATCTTTTAAACAATATCGAACCCTCAAACATGTTACAAGGAACACCCGTTCTTTCGATTGGTGCAGGATACTTTACTGATTTCGATAATCATGGATTTTTTCCAGAAATTTCTTACGGCTATTCTATACGTAACGATAAATTACTCTTCTACCCTCATTTGAAAATTAGGTACACGGTAATGACAGAGAAAAATAAATCTAATATTTCTGATTTTTCTTTTGGAATAGTAATTGGTTTTGCAAATCCTTTTATCGATTTGAAGATTAGAAATAAGCATTAATTCAAAAACAAAATAGTTGAAAGATAATAAATTAGATACTGGATTCTTTAACAAAATTTTGGAATTAAATTTTGTCCAATTTTATGAAGAGTCCCTTATAAAAGTCTATGAGCTTACAAGATTTGGAATTATGTATGTAAAAGAAGTCTTTGTCCCTCCATATAATTTCAAAGAATTCATCAGGCAGCTATTCCTAATCGGTTATAAATCACTATCTCTTCTCGGTCTTGTTTCGTTCATATTAGGATTTACACTCACATTACAGACCTTTCCCACTTTGGGGAAGTTTGGAGCCGAATCCCTTGTACCATCAATGGTTGCAATTTCTTTCATTCGTGAAATAGGACCAGTTATCACAGCTTTAATTTTTACAGGTAAGATAGGCTCGGGAATAGGTGCAGAGCTTGGTTCGATGAGAGTCACTGAACAAATAGATGCTATGGAAGTTTCAGCAACTAATCCCTTTCATTACCTTGTTGTAACAAGAATTACTGCAACAACTTTAATGCTTCCTTGTTTAGTAATTTATGCTGATGCTATAGCTCTTATCGGAAGTTATATAGGTGTAAATATAATGGGAGGGATGAGTTTAGAATTATTTTTTTCAAATGTTTTTTCAAGTTTATCGTTTGATGGAGTATTACCCGCAACTATTAAAACATTCTTTTTTGGATTTACTATAGGTTTGATTGGATGTTATGAAGGTTACAATACATCAGGAGGAACCGCAAGCGTTGGCAAAGCTACAATTACAACAGTTGTTATTGCATCGTTGTTAATAATAATTGAAGATATGATTGTAGTTCAAATAACAACAATTTTATTTTAATCTTAATCAAATACTTTGAATAAAAATATTTTTTTAAAGTGATAGAATATATATTAGAAATACAGCATTTGAAAAAATCTTTTAATGGACACGTCGTATTAAAAGATATAAATTTAAAAATAAAAAAAAGTGAAAGTGTTGTAGTTCTTGGAAAATCCGGAACTGGAAAATCAGTTGTATTAAAATGTATTATTGGCTTGATCACTCCGGATGCTGGAAAAATATTTGTATTCAATGATAACATACTTGAGTTAACCTACAAGAAACTTCAACAAGTAAGAAGAAAAATAGGCTTTTTATTCCAGAGTGGAGCACTTTATGACTCAATGACCGTAAGAGAAAATTTAGAATTTCCTCTGGTTAGGTATTTCAAATTGAGCAAGAGTGAATTAAAAGTTAAAGTAGAAGAAGCTTTAGACGATGTTGGCTTACTGAATGCAATCGATAAGATGCCATCTGAATTATCAGGAGGGATGAAAAAAAGAATTGGTCTTGCTAGAACTCTGATAGTGAATCCCGAGATAATGCTCTATGATGAACCCACTACCGGTCTTGACCCGGCAACATCAAGAGAGATAAGTCATTACATTGTAAATTTACGAGAAAAATATCACGATACTTCGATTATTGTTACTCACGATATGGAGTGTGTAAAGCTAACTGCTAATAAAATTGTCATTCTAAAAGATGGAATATATTATAAAGAAGGTACTTATGAAGAAATAAAAAGTTCTTCGGATGAATTTATAAAATCATTTTTTGAATAATTAAAGTAAACACCATGCAATTAAATAATTTCAGAAAAATATTACTTGGTTTTTTTATTGTAATTGGAGCAGTTCTATTCATTATAGCTATATTTATTATCGGAAGTAAAGAAAACTTATTCACAGATACTTTCATAGTATATTCTGAATTTGAAACTGTAAGTGGTTTAACAACCGGTAACTCTGTAAGATTTGCAGGCATAGATGTCGGTATTGTAGAAAAAATTGAAATACAGGAGGTCAATAAGGTCTTAGTAACCATGACAATCGAAAGTAATATAAAACGATTCATCAAAAAAGATGCTGAAGTAACAATAGGGTCCGAAGGCTTAGTTGGTAATAAAATTGTTACAATCTCTTCGGGTACAAAAACTTCATCTTCCGTAGATAACGGTGATTATCTTAAATCTATCAAACCGGTTGACATCGGCGATATTTTAAATAATCTAAATGAATCGACCAAAGAGGCGGAAAAAATATCCAAAGAAATCACTGACATCACAACTAAAATAAACGAAGGACAGGGTACTCTGGGACAGTTAGTAAACAATGCGAGCCTTTATTACACGATCGATTCCACAATGAGAAGTTTTGCCAGTTATACAGGTACTATAAATCAATTATTGTATAAAACTTCGAACGCTGTTGACCAGGTCTCAAAAGATATTACTGGCTTCACTTACCAGATCAGATCAATTACAACTGATATTGCTGATATAACACGAAAGATTAACTCCAGTGAAAGTCTTGTAGGAACTCTCTTGACTGATACAGCCTTCGCAAATAATATAAAACTAACTATTAAAAATGCTAATCAAACTACATCAAACTTAGAGAGAGGTTCCATGGGTTTTTATCAAAATATGGAAGCTCTAAAACATAATTTCTTATTTAAAGGATATTTTGAAGATCTTGGTTACTGGGATAAGTCTGAATTTGAAAAAGATGTTGACAAAAGAGAATCAAGAATTCTACAGAAAGAAAAAGAAATCGATGAAAGGGAAAGACAGCTTGATGAACTCAGAAAAAAACTGGAAGAGCTTGAAAAGAAACTTAATATTGAACAAGACACTAAAAAAGAAGAGCAAACAAATTAAGATTTATTTGAAATAATTATATATTAATTTTTCAATTTCTAATGTTCAATGAATTTTCAATTTTTAAATATTAAGACTAATAAAGCTATTGAAAATTAGTAATGATTCAGTGTAATTATGCTTAAATATCGACTTCAAATAATTTTATTATTGCTCTTCATCTCGATTCTAATGGTCGGCTGCTCGTCATCGAAGTACGAAAAAAAAGAAGAGGTTGAAGAAGAAGTTACAAAACCTGTTGAAGGACAGGGTGCTCTAATCATTCAAACAGCAGAAGAAGAACAGCAAAATGAAATGTATTCGCCGAAGAAAGATTCGGTTTATTTATATTGGCTGGACAACCGGTTAATAGTTATAAAAAATACTACTAAATGCAATATTTATGCTCTTAACACACTCTATAAAGCAGGGTTTGAGACACCAACAGTAAATGCTCTGACTCGAGATTTGATGGATAAAACAAAATTTAATGATGTTCTACCAATAGTTGATATTTCTGACCCCGAAGAGATTATGAAAGGCGATCTTGTTGTCTGGTATGGTCATGTTATAATTTTCGATTATTTAGTTAAGAAGAAGGATAAATTGTATGCACAGGCATGGTGGTCAGGAACGAGACAGGCAGATAATAACGATAATGTTATTAACAACGTGAAGTACGGTAAATATCCTCTGAAAGGTAATTATATTATACGAAGACCTATAAAAAAATAATATGAAATAGAAGACATCATATTACTCAAGTATCTATTTTCTCGTTTTCTTTTTTAGTAATTTCACTTTATATTATTCATAAATATAATTATCTTAACGTTTAATTTTTTTAACTTAGAAACTAATCAAGGAGTAAAATCTATGTCAAATTCAGAAATTGAAAACAAAGTAAAACAAGCAATTGTAGATAAACTTGGTGTTGAAGAATCGAAAGTAACACCTGAAGCATCTTTTATAAACGATCTTGGTGCGGATTCCCTGGATACTGTAGAATTAGTGATGAAATTTGAAGAAGATTTCGATATAAAAATTCCTGATGATGATGCTGAAAAAATTCAAACCGTTGGTAAGGCAATTGAATACATTAATTCGAAACTTGGAAGTTAATACATAATAATTATTGATGAAAAAAAGAGTTGCAGTAACGGGCATAGGCGTAGTTACCCCGATTGGTTTAACGGTAGAAGAATTCTGGTCGTCATTAATTGATGGTAAGAGTGGGGTTGATTATATAACATATTTCGATACGGAAAATTTCAAAACTAAGTTTGCTGCAGAATTAAAAGGATTCGATCCTTTAAACTACATGGATAGAAAACTATCACAGCGGACTGATCTTTTTACACAGTTTGCTCTTGCAGCAACTGAAATGGCTGTGGTAGATTCCGAAATCAATCTGGAGAACATAGATAAAGAGAGAGTCGGTGTCGTATACGGTTCAGGTATTGGCGGTATGTGGACATATGACAAACAACAAAATAATTTAATCAAACGGGGAGGAAATCCTGATAGAATTAGCCCGTTTTTTATACCTATGCTTATTGCAGATATTGCAGCGGGAAGAATATCCATGCGATATGGATTTAAAGGTCCGAATTATGCAACTATATCAGCCTGTACTACTTCTGCGCATTCCATTATCGATTCAGTTATGATTATTCAACGCGGAAATGCTGACATTATGATCACTGGCGGCTCAGAATCTGTAATCTGTCCAATGGGAGTTGGAGGATTCAACGCGATGCATGCATTATCAACACGAAATGATGCTCCACAAAAGGCTTCCAGACCTTTCGACAAAGAAAGAGATGGTTTCGTGATGGGAGAAGGAGGAGCCACGATGATTTTAGAAGAATTAGAACATGCTTTAGCAAGAGGTGCAAAAATTTATGCTGAATTAGCTGGCATAGGGATTACGGGTGACGCTCATCATATTACTGATCCGGCACCTAACGGTATAGGCGTTGCAAGAGCAATTGAAATTTCAATAAAAGATTCCGGCTTAAATAAAACTGATATTGATGTAATAAATGCACACGGGACATCTACACCTCCAAATGATAAAAAGGAAACAGCAGCTATAAAAACTGTTTTTGGTGAAAGGGCTTATGAAATTCCGGTCCATTCAATAAAATCGATGATAGGTCATCAATTAGGTGCTGCTGGGGCTGTCGAAGCCATCACAGCGGTTTTAACAATTAGAGACGGAATAGTCCCGCCTACAATTAATTATGAGATAAAAGATGAGGAATGTGATCTTTTCTATGTACCGAATACTGCCATTAAAAAAGATGTTAGAACAGTAATATCAGATAATTCCGGTTTTGGAGGTCATAACACGTCTATTGTATTTAAAAAATATGAATCATAATATTTGTTTATGGTAATGCTCTGATTATATGTTTGAGATTTTCAAAAGTATTAAAAAATTCATACCTTTTATAAAAAAGGATGATGAAAACGAAGTTAAACTATTAAAAGCAATCGAAAGGATTGATTTTGATAAGTTTCAAAAAACTATTCATTATAAAATAATCGATAAAAGTTATTTCGTTACTGCTCTAACTCATCGTTCCTTCCTTAAGATGCGTCATAATAATGTGAAAGCTGGTTTGATATCAAACGAAAGACTTGAATTCTTTGGTGATTCTGTATTAGATTTGATTGTTGCGGAATTCCTGTATAAAAATTTCCCTTTAAATGAAGAAGGTGATCTAACAAAGTTCAGGTCTATACTGGTCAATAAAAGATTCTTAGCAGAACGTGCAAAATATATGGGTCTTCAAGATTATTTACTCGCATCTAACACTGCTTTAAAATCCATCGAGCAAGGATACGATTCAATTCTTGCTGATGCATACGAAGCTGTGATTGGTGCTGTCTTTCTGGATTCTGGTTATGAAGCTGCAAAGAAATTTCTTAATAAAGAAATCTTTGCAAAATTAGACGTAAAATGGTTGAATCAGTTTGATGATAATCATAAGAGTAAATTTCTTGAATATGCTCAAGCTCATACCAATTATATTCCAGAATATGCCGTTATAGATGAAAAAGGACCAGAGCATAATAAACTTTTTACTGTAGAGGTTTATCTGGCAAATAATTGTTTAGGTATTGGAAAAGGAAAATCTAAAAAGAAAGCTGAACAAGCTGCAGCTAAGAATGCTTTGCAAAACTTAGATGTGATTGAAAAGATGGGAATAAAGAAAAGCAAAAGATGAGAATACATTAATACTCAAATCACACTTCTTTCAAAGAGTTTAAGGCTTGACATTAAAAATGAGTAATAATATATTTGTAACTTAAAAAGAAAGGATGAGCTTATAGATTATTGATAATAATTCGGTTTTATTAATTTTTTACACGTTAATGCAACTAATATTTTTTGACCATTTATTAAAGCTTAAAAAAGTGAACTTTAATAAGTGGTTTTTTATTATAATTTAGAAAGAAAAAAAACAAAACCTGTATGAATATTCTGAATAAAATCACAATAGCTACTTTAGTTCTTATTATAAACTTCAGTTTGTTTTCACAGCAGCGAGAACCTATCAATAATGTTAATATTCAGAATAGGAGTGATGAAAACAAGTTAGACTATAAAATAACTGCATCGAACAATTCTTATCTTGAAATAGAATTTTACCCAAAATATAAAGACGGTAGTTTTGATTTTCAAAATGCTTTATTAAACTCCAGTAAATTCGGTGAACCGGGAGTTGGATTCAGATTATTTCCTGTTATATTACCCACAGTACAGAGCAACCATATTGAAGTTTTAGATTTCAAATACACTGAAACATTCAATGAAGACATCAAACCTATTCCTACACCGAAAAGAGCAAACAATAAATATGAAGTACTCTATGATTACATAAAAGATAACAAGATTTACAGTAATAATTCTTTTTTTCCTAAGGACATTGCGACTCTTCAAAATGACGGGATAGTGAGACAATATTATTTCGGGTCAATAAAAGTAAATCCCATTTTATACAACCCTGTAACAAGGACAGTTAAGAAATACAGTTACATAAAGTTCAGGGTTACCTTCGGAGGAAATCCCATCATACTCAATAAAAGTTTAAGTATTCAAGAAAAGGATTTTTTAAGAGACATTGCGATTAATTCAGATGCAGCTAAAAACTGGTCAACAATTGAGTTTAATGCAATAAAAGAAAATCCACCCGTTTTGAATAGCATACTCGCAAGTGGGGATTTTTATAAAATAGAAATTAAAGAATCTGGAATTTTTAAGATCGATAAAAATTTCCTTCAGGGAGCTGGTATTAATGTAAACAGTATTGATCCAAAGACTATCAAAATTTATGGAAACGGTGGAAAAGAATTACCTTATAATAATGGTTCACCATACACAACCGATCTTACCGAAAATAGAATATTCATTCATGGAGAAGATGATCACGTTTTCGACGATAACGACTATATACTTTTTTACTGTATAAGTCCTAACGATTGGATATATGATTCATCAAACACAAAATTCGATCATTATATAAATCATTACTCCGAATCTAATTATTATTGGATAACATACGGAGGTGCAAATGGTTTAAGAATAGAATCGACAAATTCACCTGAACTCCCTAACTTATCACCTGTATCATTTTTTATCGACAGATTTTTTGATGAACCGGAAGTAAACAACTTAGGTTCGACAGGTACACTTTGGCTTAGTCAAAGAATTGGGACTGGTGAAAGTTTCGTGTTTAATAAAGAACTAAGGGGTTATATTGATGGTTCTGGTGTACAATTAAAAATTCGATTTGGAAATTCTTCGACTCAATCAGCTAGTTTTTTAATCCAGGATAACAATTCAAATTTCTCAAATCTTATAAATGTGGGACCTGTTTCGGGAAGCTTTGCTCATATAAATTTATATACAGTTGAAACAAATTATCCTCTCCTGCCCGGGAACAAGAATATTGATTTAAGACTTTCACTTCCAACACAATATAATAACATTAATATATCCGGATACTATGATTATTATGAAATCAAATACAACAGAAAGTTTAACAGTGCATTCAATAATCAATTAAGATTTAATTCATTCGACACTACAGGTACACTTGAATATCAGGTATCGAGTTTTAATACATCCGATGTAAGAATATTCGATGTTACTAATGGATTAGAAGTTAAATTCATTATACCAATATCATATTCAAATGGAATTGTAAGATTTCAGGATACTCATACCAAAGGTATTCCAAATGAATATTATATTGTGGGAGGAGATAATTACAAAACCCCATTATCGATTTCACAAAAAATTCCAAATCAAAACCTGCATGGAATTTCAGACGGGGCGAGTTTTATAATTGTTACTCCAAAAGAGTTCTTATCAGCAGCAAACAGACTTAAGGCTCAAAGAGAGATACCCGGACCGAATTATCTTAAGACTATAGTGGTTGAAATAGACAAAATTTACAATGAATTTTCGGGTGGTCTTCTTGATCCATTAGCTGTTAGGAATTTTCTAAAATATGCTATTAATAATTGGAATGAAAGACCTGTATATGTAATGTTTATGGGTGACGGTAGTTATGATTATAAAAATAAATATAATTTGAGTATTAAAAATTTCCTTCCCCCGGTTGAGAAATCCACTGATAACATTGATGAAATAACAAGTTATCAAAGCGATGATTTTATTACAGATATTAATGAATATTATTCTACTCCAACTGCATGTCGACCTGAGTTTTCAACAGGTAGAGTCTGTGTGAATTCTGAAGAGGAAGCAAATATAATTGTAGATAAGATTCTGCAATATGAATCACCATTAAATAATGGTATTTGGAAGAAGAAAATTATGTACGTTGCTGATGATGGATGGACTACTGAGCAGAATCAAGGTCAGGAAAACACTATTCACACTTATCAGAGCGAAGATATTGCCGAAGGTTTTACACCTTTGGATTTCGAAAAAGAAAAGATCTATATCGTAACTTATCCGGCTGTTATTACACCACAGGGACGAAGAAAACCCGGTGCAAATGTAGACATCATAAACGGTTGGAATGATGGACGGCTTGTCATCAATTATGTTGGACACGGTAGTTCCGATCTTTGGGCACACGAACATATATTTGTAAAAGATGAAAGCATTCCCCAAATGTATAATAAAGGCTTATACCCGCTTGTTACAATCGCAAGCTGCGACTTAGCCCGATGGGATGACCCATTTCTTTTTAGCGCTGCCGAAAAATTGGTTAATTCAAAAGACAAAGGTGCAATCGGTGTTATAGCAGCTGTAAGACCTGTTTATAGTTCAAGCAATGCAAGGTTTAATAATAAATTGTGGCAAAATTTCATGTATGGTAAAGATACTTTGCATTTACCAATCAGAATTGGAAAAGCAATGTACCTTGTTAAAAATCAACTCAGTCCAATAACCGATAACGATACTAAATTCTGCTTATTATCTGACCCTACTCTAAGAGTAAGTATACCTCAGCATATCACCAGAATTGACAGTATTAACAGCGTACCGGGTACAGATACGGCTTACATAAAAGCTTTGCAAAAAGTTAAAATATATGGAAGTATATTGAGACCGGATACCTCTTTCTGGAATAATTACAATGGTGACATCACTGTGAAAATATTTGATGTAGAAAAGAATATAACTTTTATTGATTTTGGGTATACCTTTAACTTCAAACGCGATGGTGGAACAATTTTCATTGGCAGAGCTACAGTTCAAAACGGTAGGTGGTCAATTGAATTTATAGTACCAAGAGATATTTCTTATAATAACGGACATGGAAAATTAATAGCATACTTTTCGAACAGTACCTCTGAAGGTTCAGGTTTTACGACCAGGTTTAAATTAAATGGAATAGATTCTTCAGCAGCAATAGATACTACAGGACCAGAAATAAACGTTTATTTGGACAGCAGAAATTTTAGAACTGGCGATCTAATTAATCAGAATTCAAAGATAATTGCAGATTTCTTTGATTTCAGCGGTATAAACCTCACTGGAACAATTGGACATAAAATAGAAGCCATTATTGACAATAATGAAAATAATAAGATTGACCTCACACCATATTATAACTCTACATCTGGTTATCAATATGGTACACTTGAGCATACAATAGAAAACATATCAGAAGGAAAGCATAATTTAAAAGTAAAAGCGTGGGATACATACAATAATTTTAATATAACTACTGTAGATTTTACAGTAATGAGTAATAGTGAACTAAGAGTTGAGAATGTGTACAATTACCCGAATCCCATGTCTGATAACACAAGCTTTCTTTTCCAGCACAATTTTGATATACCTTTAACAACAAATATTAAAATATATACAGTGAGTGGCAGACTAATAAAAGAATTGACTAAAACTAATATTACAGATAAATTCGTTAAAATTGATTGGGATGGTAAAGATGCAGACGGAGATTTCATTGCGAACGGTACATATATTTATAAAATAATAATAAAAACTGAAGACGGTAATTTTTCTACAAACCAAATTGGGAAATTAGCAAAATTAAAATAATAAATATCAATAAAAACTTTATGGAGGCGAAAAAACTAATGCAAAAGAAAGGAACAGAAAAGATAATTAGTGCAATTTTTCTTTTACTTCTGATATTATCAACAGGATATTCTAATAACGCAAACGCTCAAAATACTATATCAACCGGAGTTCCATTTCTATTAATAGGACCGAATTCCAGATTTTCAGGTATGGGTGAAACGGGAACAGCAATTTCCGACGATGCAACAGCAATGCACTGGAATCCATCCGGTCTTGCTTTTCAGACAGAAGGTACAGAATTGAACTTTACACATTCACCATGGTTAGCCGGGTTAGGAATATCCGATCTTTTCTATGATTACCTTGCAGCAAGAAAATATATAAAAAGCATCAATGGTACTGTTGGGGCGAGTATTACTTACCTCAATATTGGTGAAGTAATATTTATGGATGAATTTGGAAATCCAAACGAAGCCAAAAATTATAAAGCATATGAATTTGCAGTAGCTATTGCGTATGCAACAAAATTAAGAGAAGATCTCGGAGTTGGAGTAACAACAAGATTTATATACAGCAGGTTATCACCAAATGAGACTAAAGTAGGTGGCGAATTAGGAACGGGTACAGCTTTTACTACCAGCTTTGATTTATCTGCAATGTACAGACCTAAAAGCGGACCAAAATTTATAAAAGATAAATTATCTATCGGATTGAATCTATCTAATCTTGGTCCAAAAATTTCTTATGTAGATGCAGCACAGGCAGACCCAATTCCAACACAACTTAGATTAGGACTTGCCTATACATTATTTAAAAACGAAGGAAATGAATTGACCTTAGCTGCGGATTTTTCAAAACTTCTCGTCCACAGATATTTAGACGAAGATAGTGTATCAAGATCTGACCCTTTTTATGAAGCTATTTTCACATCGTGGGGTGGTGGTTTATCAGGTATAGCAAGCTCTATTCAAACATCCATCGGTGCTGAATACTGGTATGGTAGTCCACGACTTATTGCTCTCAGAGCAGGATTTTTTTATGAAGACCCAACAAATGGTAACAGAAAGTATATAACATTAGGTGCAGGAATCAGATACAGTTTATATGGCTTTGATTTTAGTTATATTGACGCAGTAGAAGAGAACCACCCACTCGCAAATACATTAAGATTTGGATTAATAGTTAAATTTTAAGAAATCCAGTTAAAAAGAAATTTTGTAATCCACAGTTTTATACTTAATTAAGAACTGTGGATTACTCTTTTATTGATATAACCTATAAAAATAATAATTGATGATTTTTCATAGAATTCTTATTGGTTTGTTGTTAATCATATCAACAAACCATTTTTTATTCTCACAGCAAATTAGAAATAACACTTATTCATTATCACATCCTTTAAGCATCGGAAACGAAAAACTCTTTCCCAACTCAGTGGATTTCAGTTCATCAACCGATACATTCAAAGTTGTTGCTATATTGGTTCAGTTCCAGGAAGATAATGATCCCAATTCTTCTGGAAACGGGAAATTCGATCTATCGAACAAGTACTACAATCCAGGAACACAGCGTGATACAGTAATTGATGCTCCACCGTATGATAGTGCTTATTTTATTGATCACCTCGAGTTTTTGAAAAATTATTATCGAAAATCTTCGAATGGAAAAGTAATAATCGATTACGAATTATATGGAAGAGTAATAACTCTCCCTAAACAAATGAGAGAATATTCACCTTTAACAAATGAACCATTAAACAAGCTTGGGGATTTGTTTACAGACTCATGGGCAAGAGCGGACAGTTTTATAAATCTTACCGGGTACGATTCATTGAAAACAGCATTTGTCATATTTCATGCTGGAGTTGGAAGAGATGTCGATCTCACGTCCATATTTGGTTATGATCCAACACCGTATGATATACCATCTGTTTTTCTAGGATTGAAAAATCTTCAGGAATTTTTTGGAAGTTCGTATAGTGGTTATATTACGAACTCAGGATTCCCTATCAAGAACACGTTAATAATTCCTTCGACTGAGTTAAGGGAATTGGATCTTATATCCGGAAATATCTTACTAGAATTGGGAATCAACGGTATTTTAACAGCGAGTTTCGGAAGCTATCTTGGATTACCTGATTTGTTCAACACTGAAACGGGTAAGACTGCGATTGGCAGGTTTGGATTAATGGATGGACAATCAATATTTAGCTTTAACGGTATCTTTCCGCCTGAACCTTCAGCCTGGGAAAAGACATTCCTCGGTTGGGTAGATCCATTAGTAATCTCATCAGGTGATGCTGAATATCAGCTTAAGACATCTTCAACGCACGCGTTTGCAGACTCGACAATATATAAAGTGTTTATTAGTTCGAAAGAATACTTCTTGATCGAAAACCGAAACAGAGACGCTAATTATAACGGACAAAAAGTCTATACAAGAAACAGGGCTTTTTTTGATTCTACAACTTACACAAAAGACGTTGATGGTTTTATATATTATGATATATCTAACGTCAGCGGTAATATTGTTGATGTAGAAACACTTGATTGGAGCTTACCCGGTTTTATCGATGACACAGCAAATTATCGTGGTGGCATATTAATCTGGCATATTGATGAAAACGTTATTGATGCAAATTTATCATCGAACACAGTCAATAATAAAATTGACCACAAAGGAGTTGACCTTGAAGAAGCAAAAGGTTCTCAGGATATTGGTATAACTATCAATACTCCTTTCGGAGCAATTACCGGAGATGGAACGTTTGTCGATTACTGGTATAATGGAAACCATTATGTCCCATCAAATATTTATAAGAATGAGTTCACTCCAACATCATTCCCAAATTCTCTAAGCTATTCATTAGCTAATAATAATATTTTCATCACACAGTTCGATACAATTACTCCTATTATGAAGTTCAGAGTAAGAGTGGGTGGTGATGAAATAAAGCCATTAACCGGATTCCCAAAATTTGTCGGAATCGATACAAGTGGTAATGCTCATGCTTTAGCATTTGATTTTACTTCGGATACAGGTGAAGAAATCTTTGTTAATTCTTTAAACAAAACCTATGGTTATAATCATAATGGGTATGGTATATTCATTGATAGTGTAGGTATTATATTAGATAGCAATGGAATGTTTATTCCAGGTTTTCTTTTCCAGCAGCAAACGTCACAGCCTCTTTTAGTTTCATTAAACAATAATTCAATTGCTTACCTTAATAATACCGGAGTTCAGACTCTATATAGCTTTGCCAATGGAAGAATTCCTAGTTCTCCTCCTCTTATTAATGATACAACTAATGGTGTTGTACTTGGATTTGCTAATGGACTCATTAGTGAGTTTTTCTTTTCTACTACAAATTACAAATACATTGATTCTTTAAGTAATAGCATTAAGTTTTTTTCAAGAACTCAGGATACGAACTTCACATTTATTACTTCTCAGAAAAAATTTACTGTTGTTGGAAATATTCTCAGTAGTAATTCAATTGATACTCTATTTGTAAGCAACAACAACGAGATTTTTATCAATGGAAATAAACTTGTTAACAACTATTCGATAAATAATATTTCACACTCCCCTGTTCTCGCTGATGTAAATAAAGATAGTAAACAGGAAATTATTTTAGTAGCAGATACTAAAATCTATGTGTTAAATTCTAATGGAACATTGCTCGATAATTTTCCTGTAAACTTCAACAACAATATTTCTTCCGGTGTTTCTGTAGCAGATATTAACAGTGATAATGTTTTTGATCTGCTATTCGCCACCTCCGAAGGAGATTTGTTTGCTTATGGAATTAACGGGAAAGTATTATCCGGCTTCCCGGTTAAAATAGGACCTAATACAATCTCCACTCCAGCAATAGCAAACATAAATGATACCACAGGCATCGTTGTGTATAGCGGGGATGGATATTTGTATGCCTTCACAACAAACTATGTTTATAATGACAATAATGTTTTATGGAAGAATTATTTAAAAGACAGTTATCATTCAAATAATAACTTCAAATCAAATTATTCTCCTCAGACTTTTTCAGATAAACTTCCTGAAAGTAAAGTGTACAATTGGCCCAACCCTGTTTATGAAAACCAAACTTATATAAGGTACTTCCTGAATGGAAATGCATCCACTGTAACAGTTAAAATACTTGACTTAGCAGGTGAATTGGTTACATCACTTAAGGGAACAGCTTTTTCAAATTCCGAAAATGAAATTACCTGGAACGTGGCAGATGTTCAGAGCGGGATATATTATGGAGTTGTTGAAGCTAATATTGACGGTGCTACTGAAACAAGAATTATTAAAATTGCAGTTGTAAAATAAATTACATGTTTTCTACACAAGTTTAGGTGAATTATCTTCTTTATAGATAATTCACCTTTTTTATTTTAAATTTTGTATATATGTTTTAGTCTATGGATTTACTCTTCCTTATAATTTCTTTGATTTACCTAATATTTCATTTATTATTTTTATTTGGATATATTAAATCTAGCTCTCTAAAAAAACAAACCTGTAAAAACAAATTAAGTGTATCGGTTATTGTAGCTGCCCGCAATGAAGAAGCTATTATTTCAAACTGCATTAAGTTCTTAAAAAAATTAAAATTCGATAAGGATTTACTCGAAATAATCTTAGTGAATGACAAATCTACAGATAAAACTAAGGAGATTATGATAAATGAAACAGTTGGATACGAACAGTTTAAAGTTTTTGATTCTAACAACCTGGAAACAACAAGTCTGAAAGGAAAAGCTAATGCAATCGATACGGCAATTCGAAAAGCAACTGGTGATTTAATATTCACAACAGATGCAGACTGTGAAGTACCTGAGAATTGGATAGAAGAAACAGTAAAATATTATGAAGACAAAACTTCTATGGTCTGCGGTTTTACTTTGATAAAGGCTCACAAATCCTTATTCGCAAAATTGCAATCACTTGACTGGATTTACTTACTATCATTAGCTTCATGCAGTTCCGGAATAAAAATGATCTTTAGTTGTCTGGGTAACAACCTTACTTTTACCAGAAATGTTTACAATGAAATAGGTGGATACAAGAAAGTCGGTTTTTCTGTTACCGAAGACCTTGCATTGATGAGAACAATTGATGCTGATAAAAAAAACGATATAAAATACCCATTAAACCATCAGGCAATTGTAATGACAGAGCCTTGCAATAGTTTGAAAGAACTATATAACCAAAAGAGGAGATGGTTCAGAGGAGGTATCGGTATAAATTACCTTGGATACATACTTGGTTTTGAACTCTATACAATGAATTTTATACTACTCTTCGGCTTTCTATTTATAAATCCTCTTGCATATTTACTTTTAGTAATAATCAAAATCATCTCTGAACTTCTTATTACTGTTCCTGTTTATAAAAAATTAAAAATAAAAAATCTGTTTAAGTATTATCCACTGTTTCAAATATACTTTGCAATATACGGTATACTATTACCTTTGAGTTTTGTATTTGGCAAAGGAATTAACTGGAAAGAAAGAAAATTTTAGAATTTTATAAGAGGAAAATGGAAACGAGTCTTTATAGCAAAAGAGCTATAATTCTTTGCATAAGTATATGTACCATAGATATCAAATATATATAAGGTAATACCTAATCCCCCCGTAATTCCCATAACATTCTCAGATGTTTCGAGTCCTAATATATTTGAAGGCGGTGAGATTTCTCTTTGAATTGTTAAATACTTTGCTTCGAGAGTAACAAATGGTATCGTAAAATCCGATTTTATATATTTATTTAAAATCATATCCAGGCTTACTCCAAATGAGTTTATAGTAGTTTTAAATATATCCAAACGGTTTATTGTTTTGAATTCTACATCACCATTATTTAATTGTTGCTGAAACATACCGCCAATAACAAAAGGATAAATATCCTTCGACGCAAATTCCAATTTGAATCCATACGTGATACCTGTTTTAGCAGTATTACTGAATTCACGAAATGGGAATTCTAATCCAACCATCGGTGATATAAAAAGACCTCCAGCACTTTTACTCACTGATAGATCAAACGGGCTATTACTTTTTAATGATTGTACTCCAGATTTCTTCAGAAAACTATAATCATTAACCTGTGAATATATTATTGAACTTTGAAGGAACAAGATAATAATTACACAAAGGATTTTTTTTCTAAACATTTTCTTTGTTTACTAATTGTTTAAAATTTATTATTAATTTTAAATTTGTCCAGCACTTTATTTAACTCTCCTGCTTCAACTTTAGTAATACTTCTTTTCTTTAAAGCTACTCCAATTGTTTCTTTCGCAAGTGATGTATAAAATGGAATCAACGAAGGATTCTCTTCTGATATTGATTGCAAATGTCCTTTAATGGTAATCAACTCATTTCTTTCGTATGGACCTGTCAACGATTTAACATAACCATGCTGTGATATATTTAACAAGGTCTCAATAATAATTGGTTCAAAGATTTTATAAGTTTTTTCTTCATTTAATCCTATCATTTTAATTATATCAGAAAGTATATTAACATAAGTAACAAGAAAATTTGATGCAATTACACATGCAGTATGGTAAATAAACTTTTTTTCTTTTGGAATTTCAATATAAGAAGATTTAAATTTTTTACACAACTCCTTTTGGAATTTCTTTGCTATTATTCCACCTTCAATTCCAAAATAAATGCCTTTAAGAACTTCGCTCCTTCTAATGTAAAACCTGTTAAATGTTTGTATCGGGTGAAAGGAACCAACCCGGCTCTTACTTATATTTAGAGAATTAAAAACATCTGAATTAAGTGCACCGCTTGTATGCAATATAATTTTACCACTGTAATCAATCTTTAAAGATTGTAATTTTTTGATGACACTTTCTATAATATTATCCTGTACTGAAATTATTACAACGTCAGACACCTTGATGAATTCCTTTTTATACCTGCTTGAGTATTTAAATACTTTTGAGTTCTTCGCAATTCGACTAACTCTTGAAAGATTTTTATCTATGAGATATACATTTTGAAATTCTGCTTCAATAAATTCAAAAGCTAATGCAGAGCCAACCTTTCCTACACCTATCAAACAAATTGATCTTTCATTCATATCTCTGAATTAATTTCTTTCGAGTATAATAGTAACTGGTCCGTCATTTTCAAGTTTAATTTTCATAAAAGCTGCGAACACTCCCCCAAATACTTTATCACTTTTGTAATACTCTCTCAATTCATCTAAGAACTTATCGTAAAGAGCAGAAGCTTTTTCAGGTTTCTCCGCAAATATAAAACTCGGTCTATTACCGCTTTTTTCATTATCTGAACAAAGAGTAAACTGGGATATCACAAGAACTTCCCCATCAACATCCTTAAGACTTAAATTCATTTTTCCATTCTCGTCTGGAAATATTCTCAATTCTATTACTTTCTTTACTAATGTTTTGAGAGAGGTTTCCGTATCACCTTTTTTAATTCCGAGCAAAACGAGAAAACCTCTTCCAATTTTATTATGAACCTTATCTTCAATAATGACACTTGCTTCGGAAACCCTTTGGACAACTGCTATCATAAGATAATCTTTAACACTCTGTATATTTTACTGTAATCTTCAAAAAATTTAAAATCGTTAAACCTCATTTTTTCCAATAACAAATCGAGTTCATATTTTTGGTTATATCCGATTTCAAAAAATGCCTTCGTACCTTTTTTACAGTTTGAAAACAAATCAAACAACTTTTTGAAATATTTCAAACCATCAGCACCATCAGATAAAGAATTTTTTGGTTCAAAGTGTTTTATCTCATCATCGAGTTTATCGTACTCTTCTTTTGAGATATAGGGAGGATTAGATACTATATAATCATATTTCTCATTAAAGGATTTAATATCAAACAGGTTGTTCTTCTGGAATACAACATCGCTATCATCAACACTATTTAATTCTTTGTTGCTTTTAGCAACGTTAATAACAACATCGGAAATATCAATTGCTTTTATCAAATGCGCAATCCCATTTTTGTTTAACTCTTTAGATAATGAAATTGATATACAACCAGAACCCGTTCCTATTTCAAAAATATTAACCTGTTTCTTCCCTGAATTCTTAATATCATCGAGAACTTTTTCAATTAATATTTCAGTATCGGGGCGTGGTATCAAAACATTTTTGTTTACTACAAAATCATATCCATAAAAATTCGTCTTACCTAAAATATACTGTAGCGGTTCTTTATGAAGGCGTCTTTTCAATAATACTTTAAATGAATTGACTTCATCTTTTGACAAAGGTTTATCAAAATCCATATATAAACGAACTCTTTCGCATTTTAACACCTCTGATAACATTAATTCAACATTCAAGCGAGAATCACTTATATTTTCCTTTTCTAAAAGCTCACAGGAAAAGTTTAGTATTTCCAATAACGTCTTAAGTTTTTTCTCAGGCATTTACTTTCAAATTTACTCTATTTTCCCGCAGGCTGCTTTTCGTTAGCAAGCTCATATACGACTTCACCATTTATGATTGTCTTGAGAACTTTAGTTTTGAGTAATGCTTTATTGTCAGAGTTGAAAATATCATTCGATATCACAATCATGTCTGCAAATTTTCCAATTTCCAGACTGCCTTTTGTATTCTCTTCAAAAGAAGAATATGCAGCCCAAACCGTATATGATTTAATTGCTTCAATCAATGATATCTTTTGATCTATATTTGGAACATCTGCGAAAGCAGTATCTGTGAATTGTCTTGTAGTTAAATAATAAATCTGAATAAACGGGCTGATCTGATGAAAAGGAAAATCTGAACCGGTGGTAATCATCCCAGCTGATTCTACTAACGAACTCCACAAAGCAAAATCGCTGATATTTTTGGGAGCAATCCGCTCATTTATTATAAACATATCTTCCATGCAAATGTCCGGTCTTACTGAAGGAATTATTTTTAAAGATTTCATCCTTTCTAGGTCTGGTTGTTCAATAAACTCAACATGCTCCAGAACAGTCCTGTGATCGCCCTCATTCTTTTCTTTCAGAACTTTTTCTATCGCATTAAGTGATGATTTTACTGCACGGTCACCTACAGCTTTTACCATTAATTGAAAATTCTTATCATAGGCTTTCCTGAATATCTTCTCAATATCGAATTCATCGCTGTAAGGAACTTTCCTTAGAGGTTCCTCATTATAGTCGTCTCTCATTGCAGCATCCTGTATTAAAAATGCACCGTCATAATCAAGAGATACGGCTCTAACAGTCAGTTTATTTTTATAATCTACCTCTATTCCTTTCTGTAAATACTCATCGAATGTTTTTTCATTACCCGTCAATACTGCATAGACTCTTATAGGAAGTTTTCCTTTGTCAATCATTTCTTTAAACAGATCGATTGCATAACTTCCAACAGTCCTGTCATGAACTTCTGTAATTCCATATTTCAACAATTCCGCTGAACCTTTTTCGACAAATTTCAGTAATTCCTCCTTAGATAATTCGGGTACTTTTTCTTTTACGAGATTCACTGCTGAATCGTATAACATTCCGGTTGGTACTCCGTTTTCATCTTTCTCAATCTCACCACCAACAGGAGATGGTGTATCCTCATAGATTTGCAATGTCTCAAGTAATTTTGTATTACACCAAACTGTGTTTGCTGCAAGATTAATAAGATAAACATTATGATTCGGAGCAACTTCATCGAGAGTAGTTCTATCCATTTCAATCAGTTCTTCTTCCGGTATATTGAGTTCGTTCCATCCATAACCTCCAATCCAGTCACCATCCTTTGAAGTTTGAATTTTTTGGTTGATAAGATCTTGTACCTCTTTCAGACTTTTTACAAAAGCTAAATTTAAAAAATTAAGATTCTTGGAAAACTCTATGAGAGAACCATCAGAATCTATGAACCCCGGTAGTACAACCTTACCTTCAAGGTCTATTACATTTTCAACATCATACTTTTCCTTGAAATCAGCAGACGATCCAACATCAATTATTTTTCCATCTAAAACAGCAATGGCTTCTACCACTGTATTGTTATCATCAAATGTATAAATTTTCCCATTCTTATAAATAGTATCAGGTGTCTTTGAGCAAGACATTAAAAACAAACCAGACGTTAGAATTATAATTATAATCGGTAACATATACTTACTCATACGAGAGACCATATTCTGCAGAAAAATTGATTTTGTGAACATTTTTATTATAAAATTTATTTTATAAAAAAGTAAATTAACATAGCAAAATAAGCACTCTTTTGAAATGCATTTTTACCGTAAAACAAACCTTAAATGGAATAATTTAACTGTCATATTAATTTATAGGTTATACTATTTTTTTTAACAAATGTATTGAAATATGTTTCGTATATTTATATCTTTATTAAAAGTAAAACATTGAACATGAAAAAAAATTTTTCAATGAAGAAACTTTACTATTCAATTAGTGAAGTCAGCAAAATAACAGAACTCGAACAGTATGTATTGAGATACTGGGAAACTGAGTTTGAACTACTAAAACCAGCAAAGAATCTTGCTGGAAACCGAATCTACACTAACAAAGACATCAAGCTTATACTTCATATTAAAAAGCTTCTTAGAAATGAAAAGTACACCATCGAAGGTGCAAAGAAACTCTTAAAAAATTATACCAAAAAAGAAGAGGAAGCAGAAAGTTCTCATTACGATTCTCCTGAAACACGCTCAAATATGAAAATGGTATCAAAAGGTGAGCTAAGTTTGTTCAATGAAAAAAAAGATGAGAGTTCAGACAAAGAATCGGAGACTGTTAATGAAAATCTAAAGAAGGATTTAAAAGAGTTGAGATTATTCCTTAATGATTTGCTTGATGATATAAAATAAAAATGCATCACTAATTATGTTGATGTTTCTGACTACATAACTCCCACAGAAAAAAAAATTACTTTTTCTAAACTGTACACACAATCTTTCATACAAAACAACCTATCCTTTTTTATTCAGATTCACAATAAAATTTACAGAATCCAAATCGAAACTTGTTAAACAAATAACATATAGGAAAACTTCTACAGTCATAAACCACTGATAATATTTATTTCATTATTTACATAACTCTGTAAGCTGGCTTTTTTCATTTTAATACATTATGTAAATTTACAATAGAATATGATTTCGAGTATCGAAAATATAATCATTACTATCCGTGAGAAGCATTACCAGGGTAAAGCTGTCTTGTTACTTCTTCTTATTGTGTGTTTATTTAAGTTACCTCTAACTCTTACGTCTGACATACAACCATGGGATGAAGGAATGTATGCTGTTAGAGTTCTTTCAATACACATTAATGGAGATTTCTTTGACCAGAGTTTACACTCCATTGCTGGTCTTGATTCCGGTTCACATCCTCCTCTCTTCATCTGGTTGGGATATTTCGCAACCTTAATCTTTGGTATTAATGATGTCGTCTTAAAATTAATCCCTTTTACTTTTGCACTGCTTTGTGTTGTATTCTTAATAAGAATCGGTAAGGAGATTGGCTCATTTGAAACGGGTTTCCTCTCGGCATTGATATTTATCGGCACTTACCTTTTTAGTGTGTACTCAAAGAGATTTCAACTTGATATTCCAGTAACGTTTTTTATCATCACATCATTTTATTTTTTTATTTTGTATATAAACAAAAATGTAAAATATTATTTAATTCTTAGCGGGATTGCCTTCGGTTTATGTCTGATGACAAAAGCATTAGTAGGTTTTTATATTCCCATAATTTTATTTCTAACTTTTCTATTCCTGAGAAAAAGAATCAGCATTAAATTATCAGACATTATGATTATAACATGTACAGGAGTTGTTATTGCTCTACCTTGGCATGCATTTATGATATTTAAACACGGAAGCGAATTTACAGACTACCTGTTTGGCTTTCATTTATTCAGCAGGGCTGTAGAAAGCCATGAAGGCATTAAAACAAAAGGTTCATTATATTTTGTTAACATTTTAATGAACAACATTCCGTTTGGAATCTTATTACTTATGTCACTTGCAAAAGATGTTAGGAATTACATACATCTGAATTGGAAAAAAATATTTCTGTGGATATGGTTCTTATCGGGTTTCATTACAATTTCAATATTCCAAACAAAACTCGAAACATACCTTCTGCCATTTCTTGCACCCGCATGCATCTTACTTGTAATTTACTTATTCAATGCGGATATTAAATCATTAAACGAAAAAGCAATTATACTGATGTTGACCTTGTTTAACATCACATGGTTAATTTCTCAATCCTTCAGGAATGAAATCAAAGAATTTATTTATCATCAGGGTTACATCGAAATAATTATTATTATCATTTCTTTTGCCGTCGTAGTCCTCATATTATACTACATCATTAAATCCCTGCTATTAAAAATAAATTTACGATCAACGTTTATTGTTATCGTTATTGTTTTTTTCTTTTCATCTAACATTTACTTTCTTGTCAACGTCCCTTTGTTTGAAAATGGCTTTGTCCTATCTGAAATTAAAGATGAAATAGATAGAAGCGGAAGAGAAAATATTGTATACGTGAGCACAGACTACAAATTTAATCCACAGTTCACGTATTACTTCAAAGGTATCGACCTCGGTTGGAAGGACAAGCACACTTACGAACTGGTTGACCTCAAAAACGGAGTAGAGAATACACGGAAACGCATGGAAAAATTAAATCACGGGAAATATTTTATAATAGTAGAGCGTGATAACCTGAATCCCGGAACCTACCACGATTCAAAACTCTTCGTACCAGATAGATTCAAGCTTGTAAAAAAACATCACGGGTATGAGTTGTATAAAGATTGATATATCTGTCCGAATACGTTTTATCTGATTACAAAATTTAAAATTAACAATAAATTTACGGCAAAGAAGTAATCTTCTGTATTGTAACGAGTATTCAGCAATCCTTCAGAACACTTCGAAAAAAGCGAAATCGATAGTTTGAATTCTATTTTTTGTAAAATAATTTTACCTTTACAAATGCGATATTTGTAACCCCCCTATCCCCCCTTTGCGAAAGGGGGGGAAGGCGAAGCCAGGGGGTTGCTCTTAACTCCCCTGCCCGACGGAATACTGCCAGCCTGCAACAGGCAGGTGTCAGGTCATACGTAGCACCCCTTCGGGGAAAGACCTGACATAACAGAAATAATAGATGAACATGTTTGTATCAAAACCTCCCACACAAATCAATACCATCTTTCACATCAATTTGTTATTTTATCATTAAATAAAAACATTTCATCATGTCACAAAGATATTATACAACTTCACCATACAGAACAAAACCCCGCAAGTTCAAGGGCTGGGGCTGTCTTATGTTCATACTCGTTCCGATTGTGCTCATAATATTAATCATAGTCGGAATCTTTTTCATTTACCCGAAACTTTCACCCAACTCCTTAAAAGGCGACCTTGTCGATATGACGTACGTAGCCGGCAAAGACGGGAGCGGTAAGCTCTGGGTAGTATCCGACGGCTCGTTCTATTACGTCAGCTCTTACGAAACTCCCGGGCATAAAGAATGGGGCTCGAAATGTCTTTTCTGTAAGCTTTATACTTATATTTACGACCCTGTCGAAAAGAAGGTCATACAAAAAATTCAAACGGACTATGATGGACTCCCTCCAAAACCCCAACTTTTTTACATAGATAACTATGTATGGAAAATAAGTAGAGAGCAGTTCGAAAATGAACCTGCTATTAACAAATACAATGCTGAAACCGGTGAAGAGATAATGGACACGAAGAGCTTCATAAAAAAATTTCCACAATTAAGTACTGGAATCATAGAGTTACATATAAACGAAAATCCATTAGCATTAGACATCACAACATCAGATGGTCAAAACTTCTTTTATTTACTTAATTATGATACTCTATTTACTGACAGGAGGGATATGAATAAGTTTATCAAAAATACTAAAACAGAAATTAAAACGGCATTTATGTTAGAAGAGGAATCCGGTACACCGCGGAAGATACTTTACAAAGTTAAAGGACCGGCTTCGATTATGCAGGATAATCACATATTAAGCAGCCAGCTTGATGATCCCGATTACCTGAAACGGCATTACAACTCCGAAAGTACATTACTGACACCCGATAGAGTTTTCATCGAAGGGATTATACTCTGCTACACGGAAGATGCTGCAGTAATACTCCACCAAAACCGCGTGGGGAAAAAAGCAGACAGGCTACTCACATGCGTTGACGCGAATGGTGAAGTTCGCTGGACAATACCGCCCACAGAATTATTCGAAGAACTCAAAATTGATGAAGAAGAAGACCCGTTTTCAAAAATCTTCTTTATGAAAGATAATATCAGCGGAAGCATCTCCGGTAATGTAATGATATTCAAACTTACACCTGTCGGTATCATAGGATTTGATTTTCAAACAGGAAAGAAGTTATGGACAGTTGAGTTTTAAATAATACATCTTACTCGTTCCAACGATTATACAATTCGTAACGAAGCCTGCTTCGTTACCAGAAAGAAAAAACGTTGCATCCGTTCCCACGCCCCAAAGGGGCAGGCAAAGCATGGGAATGAGTAACGTTTATCAAATTCCTTTAATACATCTTCCATTATTCTACACACGAAATTTACCTTCCCATTAAACCAATTTAAGATTTAGGT
>CAYYJH010000007.1:46759-49076 GCA_964472195.1 uncultured Ignavibacteriaceae bacterium
CCATTATTCTACACACGAAATTTACCTTCCCATTAAACCAATTTAAGATTTAGGTTGTCTAATATTCAAATTTCTAAACTAAACCATAGAAAAATGAAAAACACAACATTAGTACTCTTAGCACTTTTCTCTTTTTTAGCATTGGTTTATTTCTCCGGTTGTGAAAATACAGTAACAGAAGCAACCGGTGACGATGATGAATATTTAAAGAACACCGCAATTACTGTCTTATATGACAACAGCGATGATCCAGATAACCTGTTTGCAGGTGATATTACAAATTTTGACGATGGTGGAGCGGTTCCTGATTTTGACGGAGCAGGCGCAATGACTCCCGGCGGATACAGTTCTCCTGTAGACTCGATCGTAAGACACGGTCGAAAACTGGATATAAATACGCTCGTTACAGTTGCAACCATTACAAACCAGGGTGACAGTCTTAAAAATGTTAACATTAAAAAGACGGTCAGCGGAATCTACATCATAATCGGTTATGTACAGGGTGTTCTGGATACCATTGTAAAACCGATAACATTGGAAACAGAAAGATTTGCTGTCTTTAAAAGAGTCGCTCATACTCCATACCCAAGAAGAAACTGGAGATTGTTTAAAATTTCGGCAGTCGACGGACAAAGCACTGCACCGCAGGTCGGTTCGGATAATATTGTCCTGAATAAAATCGAAATCTACCGAAACGGTGTGCTAATAGAAACTTTATTAGGACCTGATTTCACACAAAACATATTCTCATCGAGATTATTCAGCGGAGCAGGTATCATGAACTTCAGGCATGGCGATGATGTAAGAATTAAGGTTTTCTTAAACAGCAATCAACCCCAGGCTGACTTAGTAGCTTTCCATTGGGGTAGAAGATATCCCGGTTTTCACAGGGAAAGATTAACTATGATATCCGAAATACCAAACGGAAGTACGTGGAATAGGATTTTCGAAAGAACATTCCATGTTGGAACAGCACACAGATTCGGTGTCTTTAACGGATATATTTCAGGAACGACATTCAAATCATTATTCGATACGAACACTAATATATTCTCTACTACGGCTGCCGGAGCACCATACAGAATGCTTCCATAATCTAAATTTGCTGTAGTAATTAAAAATGAAAATGAGAAGGAAACTTCTCATTTTCATTTTTTTGTATTATTTATTAAACTTTTTTATCTTTAAATTTGTCTAACTAAAGATAAGACACGGATATTGAGTGATAAAAATCTAAATATACAAAGCGATGACAATGAAATTATTGAAAACTTCAAAAACGGAAATCAAAATGCGTATAATTTACTCGTTCTTAAATATCAAAAGAAAATCTACTGGCTTGTTAGAAAGATGGTTCTGGATCATGACGATGCAGATGATATTACACAGGAAGTTTTCATTAGATTATATAAATCCATAGATAAATTCAGAGGTGAATCACAATTTTACACTTATATTTACAAAATTGCAGTGAATCTATCATTAAATCATTTAAATAAAAACAAAAGGAACTACTCGAGGAATATTAATATAGACTCCGAAGCGTATAAAATAAAATCAAATGATAAAAGTTTCGATGAACATTTCGATGATATAAACCGTACAAAAATTCTTGAAGATGCTATTAGTACATTACCCGACCAACAAAGAGCAGTATTTAATCTAAGGTTTTATGATAATCTAAGTTATAACGAAATTGGAAAGATTCTTAATAAATCCACAGGTGGAATGAAAGCAAATTATTTTCATGCTATAAAAAAAATTGAGGTATTTCTAAAGAAAAGGAAAATTTTCGAAGAAATCATTAAATTATAGAAACACTAATTTAATAATGAAAAAAGAAGAATACATAAATAAGTTGATTTTTGAATTGCCCGACTATATTAAAAGCAAAATAGATAATCCTGAATTAAAAAAGAAGATTAAGAATGAAATTAACTCAAATCCCGAATTCAGAAAAGAATACGAGGATTTAAAAAATTCTCTAAGTTTTCTCAAAAACACTAAACTGAGCGAACCTCCTGACCATTATTTCAGCACATTACTACCAAAGATTAATGCAAAATTAGAGAAGCATAGAAGTACGAGTGAAATTTCTATATGGGAAAAAATATTTTCCTACTGGAAATTTGCTATACCTCTTGTCCCGATTGTACTTATCTTTTTGATTTTTAAATTTGATATCTTTTCCCCTGGAAATAATCTGAAAGTCGAAGAGAATAGCAATAATGTTATTGTAAAAGAGAAATCAAATAATGAAATAGAAAGTACTGAAAACAAAGATATCGCAGTTATTCAGGAGGATTCGAGTGATGAA
>CAYYJH010000007.1:49176-52062 GCA_964472195.1 uncultured Ignavibacteriaceae bacterium
GAGGATTTTAACAGTTTAGACAAAGACCAGCAAGATGAAATAATTCAAAAACTAAAGGAAGCAGATTTTTAACGGAGAACAAAATGAAAAAAACTTATTTAATAATATTCACAATATTGTTCCTTTTGATGTCTAATAACTATTCAGATGCTCAGGTCGATAGTACAAAAGAAAAATTCGTAAACAGGATTAGGAAAGTGTTGAAAGAAAAACTAATCGAGAAACTTGAGTTTGATGAACAAACTGCGGATAAGTATTTAGAGTTGTACTATGTAGCAGCAGATGAAACTGTCAAACTAAACGAGCAAAGGATGAAAACCTATAGATATCTCGAAAAAAATCCTGATGCAGCAGACATAGACCAAAAGCTTGATGAACTTATAGAGATAGAATCAAAACTTGTGGACATCCGGAAGGACTTCCTTCTAAGTATTAAGGAAATATTGACTACAAAGCAAACAGCACAAGCCGTTGTGTTTCAAAACAAGTTCAACAGATTTCTAAGAGATCAAATAAATAAGTTTAAAAAGGATAGGAAAAAAAGACCTAAGAAAAAATTAGATAGAAATTAATAGTTTTTACTCCTGGCTACCTGATAAATCAAACCACTTTTTTGTTCATCATATATCATAAGTCCATATATTTCACTCCAGAACCAAAAGAAAGTTATATCCGTCGAAAATGGATAATCGTATTGTAATCTCTGTTGTAGTTTACAAACCGGGTAACGTCCGAATCCTGTATAAATGGTATCTTTTGTAACATAGCTTGTTATTTTCAATTTCCATCTCTGACCGTTGAGGGTTGCATCAAAATACTGTATATATTCATTGTTGACCTCATCAAATCTAAAAAGGTCAATCCACGTCGGGATGATCCTGTAATAACCATACGATAGAAATTTTATATCACCATTATATTTGATAGCAAAATACAACGTATCAGTTCTTATCAGACTCCCCTGCCCGTATGTCAAGCTGTAATTAAACGTTGAATCAATAATTGCATAAGCGTTCTCTCCTAATACGGTTCCCACAGACCCGATGGAAGTAAAATTGACATTGATATCCCTTTCAGAACCACCTTGATTATTTACATACGTAAACCCGTCGTAAAGTATCCTGTTACCATTTTTAAAGGGATTATAATATCCCGGACCGGAAACACTGCCCAAGTTGCAGCTAAGGAAGGAAGATACTGATATAATAAAAGCTATTATCAAAAGATATTTCTTGTGCATTTTCATAATAATTTTAAACACGTGATAAAATAATTTGTTTCAACAATATTTTGGGGTGTTGTTGGTAGTTCTGTCGTAACATGGATTGACTTCTCCTAACGCAAGGACAGCACTACAAATGCCATCAAAATAAATCACTTTGCTTTATTTACTATATAAACTCCAGCTATTATAAGCACCATTCCTGCATAATGCATAAGATATAATTTTTCATTATCCAGCAGTCCCCACATAACTGCTACGATAGGTATGAGATATGTTACGGAACTTGTAAAAACGGGTGAAGTAATCTGAATCAACCTGTTAACGAGTGCAAGAGCTAACCCGGTACCTACTATTCCAAGAATTGCTATGTATCCCAGAGCTTCCCAGGAACCCTCTGTGCTAATAACTCTATCTATAAAATCCGTACTAAAAAGATATACAACAGTAAAAGGTCCGATCACTAACAATGACAAAGAAGCAAGCACAGTTGAATTTACGTCAGAAAGAAGAGCCTTGACAATATTGGAACCTGCTCCGTAGCAGATGGTTGCCACGACAATGAATAAAACAAAGAAGTTCATTTGCCCGAATCCACCTTCGGAATCAATAAAGCTCAAACTTATAGAGCCGATAAAACCCAGCAGCAAACCTATTATTTGGGCGAATTTCATTTTAAATTTAAAAATTACGATGCCGATTATTAATGTGAATAAGGGCGTGAGTGCATTAAGTATGCCCGTTATTGAACTCGTTAATTTGGTTTGAGCTATAGCAAAGAGGAAAGCGGGTATCATAATTGAGATAACACCAACGAGTATAATATATTTCCATTTTTCTTTTGGTACAGTCCTGATATTTGGAACAGCAAAAGCAATCAGAAATAAAAAAGCAAAAGCGAGTCGAAGCGAACCAACCTGCCCCGGAGAAAAAACATCTAATCCTTTTTTAATTAGAATGAATGAACTGCCCCAGATTATTGCGAGCGTAAGAAGCAGTATCCATGCCTGCAGATTTCGATTCTTAATCAGCGTTGCTTTCATTTATATTTGTGAGTTTGACATTAAACCTTGTTATCGTATGAATCTATAAAATAAAAATACGACTATTTAATTTGAAAAGTAATTGTGTTAATTTAAAAATAAATTATAAAATAAAATTGTATACTCGCAAAGTCTTATCAAAATCCCGGAAATGTTATGTAGTTTTAAAATACAATATAGAAGATCCTGCTGTCTGGATACTCAACGTTTACAAAAAACATTTACTCTTTAAGTGTAAGAAAGAAAGTCATTGGTTTAACGATGAAAAGCAAGCGTTAGCGTTTGCTAAGAGTATGATTGAGAAATGAGAACATTGATCTTTTAAGTCATAAAATCCAACCTCTAAATATACAATTTCACAACTGTCCAAGATAAGTTTTAATTAACGGAAAAAGTTTAATTTTAAAATATTTCTTTTTAGCTTTTGATGAACTCAAACCCCTGCCTGCAGCAGGCAGGCTAGCCCCCTTCTCTTTGTAAGAGAAGGGGGAACTAAAGGAGGATGCGTTAAATACTGTGATTATTTCCCGTTCGCATGCTTTACTTGGGAATGAATTTTGTTTATGAACGCAAACCGTTCTGTATGTAGTCCTACGTATAACGTAGGAACAAGGTATAAAT
>CAYYJH010000008.1:0-51850 GCA_964472195.1 uncultured Ignavibacteriaceae bacterium
CCCAACTCCAGCTTTGCAGCTTCTGACATTTTATCGGGAGTCCATGGTGGATCGAATGTGAGGTCAACTATCGCGTTGTCAATCATTGGAAGCGACCTTACTTTACTTTCGACTTGTAACGGTAATATATCTGCAACAGGACACATTGGCGAGGTAAGAGTCATTAAAATGTTTACATCGTTATCTTCTGATACTTTTATATCATAAATCATTCCCAGTTCATATATGTTTACCGGAATCTCCGGGTCATAACAGGTTTTGAGAACTTTAATTACTTCTTCTTTTATTTCATCTAAATTCTTTTCCGCGCTCATGTTTTATAGATTTTTTGAATTATTCAATGTATTCTCCCGCAAAACTTTTCATATGATTTATTATAGCCTGAAAACCATTTGACCTGTTAGGTGAGAGATGTTCTTTCATCCCAATTTTATCTATGAACTCCAACTTTGCATTTACAATGTCCTCGGGTTTTTGGTTTGATAAAACTCTTATCAACAATCCTATTAATCCCTTTGTTATTATTGCATCGCTGTCAGCTTTATACAAAACTCTATCACCTTCCCGATTAGTCTTTAGCCAAACTTGGGATTGACAACCGCTTATTTTATGGTCGTCTGTTTTGTATTTCTCTTCTATTAAAGGTAAACTTTTCCCGAGTTCAATAATGTATTCATATTTGTCCATCCAGCTGTCGAACATTTCAAATTCGCCGACTATTTCTTCTTCGATTTCGTTTATGGTTTTAGTGCTCATGTTTATAGAATAATAATTTTATGATTTATTTAAACATATCTATAACTTTTTTAATACCTCTAACAAGCATATCCACATCGTACTTTGTATTATAAAATGCGAAAGAGGCTCTGATTGTACCGGGTATTCCGAACCTATCCATTGTAGGTTGTGTGCAGTGCATTCCAGTACGAATTGCAATACCGAGTCTATCAAGGATAGTCCCAGCGTCATACGGGTGAATATCACCGATCAGGAATGAGATAACACCTGATTTCTCTTTTGCTGTTCCGACTATTCGAAGTTGTCCTATAGAATCTAACATTTCATTTGCATAACACATTAAGTCATTTTCGTGCTTTAAAATATTATCCAACCCAATTCTATTTAAATACTCGATAATGCTACCAAATCCAATACCGCCGGCAATGTTTGGTGTACCCGCTTCGAATTTATGAGGAAGTTCAGCGTAAGTTGTTTTTTCAAATGTGACTGTTTTTATCATGTCTCCACCACCTTGGTAAGGTGGCATAGAATCGAGGAAATTTTCTTTACCATAAAGGACGCCAATTCCTGTCGGTCCGAAAACTTTATGTCCTGAGATTGCATAAAAATCACAATCAATATCCTGCACATCTATTTTAATGTGCGGAGCAGCCTGAGCTCCATCTAATAATACTGGTATGTTTCGTTTGTGTGCGATATCAACTATTTTCTTGACAGGGTTTATCGTTCCGAGAGAATTTGATACATGGACAATGGATACAAATTTGGTTCTATTGCTAAATAATTTTTCATACTCCTCTAAAATAATTTCTCCTCTGTCATTAATGGGTATTATTTTCAGCTTTGCACCTGTTCTTTGACACAGAAGCTGCCATGGGACAATGTTGGAATGGTGCTCCATAGTAGAAATTATTATTTCGTCATCCCGTTGAATGAATTTATTTCCGTAAGATGAAGCAACTAAATTTATTGCCTCAGTGGTTCCCCTTACGAAAATGATTTCGTTTGTACTATTTGCGTTTATAAAATCTTTAATTTTAGAGCGGGATTCTTCGTAAGCAGTTGTTGCTTTTTCACTTAAGAAGTGGACACCTCTGTGGATATTACTGTTTATACCTTTGTAATATTGTTCCATCGTATCTAAGACACACTGTGGTTTTTGAGTTGTAGCGGCATTATCGAGGTAAACTAAGGGCTGGCCATAGACTTCTGTGCTGAGTATAGGGAAATCTTTACGTATTTTTTCGACATCAAAGATTTCTTTTATATCAGTTTCAACTGCTTTTTCCGGAACTATGTATGGTCGAGCCATCCTGAATGTTTGTTATTAACCCTTTATTAGTTTTTCATTTAACTTGTCGAACAGTATGTCTCTTAAAGGGCTTATTTCTATAGTTTGAATGACCTCGCTGGCAAAAGCATACAATAACATGGCTCTTGCTTTGTCTTCGTCTATTCCCCTGGTTCTTAGATAGAATAATTCTTCTTTGTTTAATTGTCCTGTCGTAGCACCATGACTACATTTCACATCATCGGCGAATATTTCGAGCTGTGGCTTGGTGTTGATTGTCGCTGAGTCTGTGAGAAGAATGTTTTTGTTTGATTGATATGCGTTTGTTTTTTGAGCGTCTTTTCTTACCATGACCTTTCCGTTGAAGACTCCAGTAGAATTATCATCCAGTATTCCTTTATATAATTCGTTGCTGTAACAGTTTGGAACGGAATGGTCAACAAGAGTATGATTATCTACATGCTGTTCTCCTGATAAAACAAACGCACCGTACATGTGACATTCGCAGCCATTACCGTTTAATACAGAGTTGAGATTGTTGCGAATTATTCTTCCACCCCATGAGACGGTGACAGAGTTGAATTTACTGTCTTTTTCCTGTTGAACCTGTGCAGTGCCAACATGTATGCTGTTGTCTCCGTCATTCTGAATTTTATAATGATGAACCAGAGAATTTTCGCCGGCAGATATTTCTGTTACTGTATTCAGAAAATTGTAGTTATAACCAAGTGTGTTGTATATATCTACAATAGACAAACGGCTATCTTTTCCTGCAACAATAAGATTTCTTTGCTGCGATAAAAGATTTGGTGTTCTACTATCTATAATATTAATCAATAGGAGAGGTTCTTTTAAATCGACACCGTTGTGTACATAAACAAATACACCGTTATTAGCGAATGCTGTATTAAGAGCGGTAAATCCGTCACTCTTAAAATCTATGTATTTAGCAAAATGATCGTAAAAAATTTCAGGATGGTTTCTTTGAGCTTCGTTGAAGCTGCACACAAAAACATCTTTAGGGTCACTTATAATCTTTGTAAGTTGGTTAGAGTATCTTCCGTTAACAAGTACTATTATGTTCGTTTCTAATCCAGGTATTAGAAACTTACCAACTTCAATTTCAGGAATATCTGATTCTTCCTTTGAGAATGATTGAGAGAAATTATACTTAGTTATAGAATTCGGTTTGGTATATTTCCATTCTTCGGCTTTTCTATCAGGGAACCCAAGTGATTCAAAACAATCCCTTGCCTCATTCCTAATATTGTTAATGGGGGTTGATGACTCACCGTTCAGATCCTTTTCAAAAGCAGTAAATTCCGATAAGAGTTTTTCTTTTAAGTTTACCTTGTTCATTGTTTCATTTGCCATAATATTATTTACTAAACCCTTTAAATTACGTTGTTATTGTTTCATTATTCTCTTTTACCCAATCATATCCATATTCCTCAAGATGCAGTGCAAGTTCTTTATCACCAGATCTTACAATCTGACCGTTATGAAGTACATGTACAAAATCAGGTACAATATAATTCAACAGTCTTTGATAGTGTGTAATAATAATAAAAGCGTTTTTATCATTTCGTAATTTGTTAACACCCTCGGCTACGATTTTTAAAGCATCGATGTCAAGTCCTGAATCCGTTTCATCGAGTATTGCAAGTTTTGGATCCACCATAGCTAATTGGAAAATTTCATTCCTTTTCTTTTCCCCTCCGGAGAATCCAGCGTTAACGTACCTACTTGTCATTTTTGTGTCAAGTTCTACCAATGCCGCTTTTTCTTTTAGCATTTTTAAAAAGTCAACAGCACTTATAGGCTCCAAACCCTTATGTTTTCTAATTTCATTGATTGACGTTTTCATAAAGTTTGTTATTGATACCCCCGGTATTTCAATCGGGTATTGAAATGCAAGAAAAATTCCTTCTCTTGCTCTTTCTTCTGGAGAAAGTTCAAGCAAATTTTTTCCTTCGTAAATAACTTCACCCTCGGTGACTTCGTATCCCTCTTTACCCGCGAGAACGGAGGCAAGAGTACTTTTCCCTGAACCGTTTGGACCCATAATAGCATGTGTTTCACCTGCATTTACCTGAAGGTTAATACCTTTCAAAATTTCTTTATTATCTACGTTTGCTCTGAGATTTTTTATGGTTAACATTTTTATTTGTTTTATGTATAGTTATTAAAATTATCCAACACTTCCTTCGAGGCTGACGGCTAATAGCTTCTGAGCTTCTACTGCAAATTCCATTGGCAGTTTGTTTAACACTTCTTTTGCATAACCACTTACTATTAATGCAACAGCGTCTTCTTCCGATATACCCCTTTGGTTGCAGTAAAAAAGAATGTCATCACCGATTTTTGAAGTAGTAGCTTCATGTTCGACTGTTGCAGAATTGTTTTTTATTTCAAAATAAGGAAATGTATGCGCTCCACATTTATCGCCCATAAGTAAGGAGTCGCATTGAGAAAAGTTTCTTGTGTTTTCTGCATGCTTCATCACATCAACAAGACCACGGTAACTATTATTACTGAAACCAGCCGAGATGCCTTTTGATACTATCCTGCTTTTTGTGTTCTTCCCAATGTGGATCATCTTTGTCCCGGTATCAGCCTGTTGATAATTATTAGTCATTGCAACAGAATAAAACTCTCCTATTGAATTATCCCCTTTTAAAATTACACTCGGGTATTTCCATGTAATAGATGAACCGGTTTCAACCTGTGTCCATGAAATTTTTGAGTTTATCCCAGAACATATTCCACGCTTTGTAACAAAATTGTAGATTCCGCCTTTCCCTTCTTTGTCACCGGGGTACCAATTTTGTACAGTTGAATATTTGATTTCAGCATTAGCTAGTGCGACAAGTTCAACTACTGCAGCATGAAGCTGGTTTTCATCTCTCATTGGTGCAGTGCAGCCCTCAAGGTAACTGACATAGCTTTCTTCATCGGCTACTATAAGCGTTCTTTCAAATTGACCTGTGTTTGCTGCGTTGATACGAAAGTAGGTTGAAAGCTCCATCGGACATCTCACTCCCTTTGGAATGTAAACAAAAGAACCATCACTGAATACAGCTGAGTTCAAAGCTGCAAAAAAATTATCGGTCTGGGGTACTACCGAACCCAAGTATTTTTCTATAAGCTCCGGATGGTCTTGTATCGCCTCACTCATTGAGGAAAAAATTATCCCTAATTCTGAAAGTTTTTTCTTGTAAGTCGTTGCAACTGAAACACTATCCATTACTGCATCAACGGCTACTCCCGCAAGAATCATCTGCTCTTCGAGAGGAATCCCAAGCTTGTCATAGGTTGCTTTAATTTCCGGTGCAAGTTCATCAAGACTATTTAGTTGTCTTGTCTGTTTTGGAGCTGAGTAATAAATGATATCCTGATAATTCACAGGTGGATATTGAAGATTTGCCCAATGTGGTTCTTTCATTTTTAACCAATGGGTGTATGCTTTCAATCGCCATTTAAGCATAAACTCCGGCTCTTTCTTTTTAGCGGAAATGAACCTTATAGTATCTTCGCTCAAACCTTTTGATAGTGTATCTGATTCTATATCAGAAACAAAACCATACTTATATTCGCTGCCGGTTAAATCGTCTAATATTTGGTCTTCCTTAACCATGTTTTACTAAGTAATGATAAAAGTATAATTCCCTATTTTTAAACTGGACTAATTTAGTCTTATTTTAAATTAAAAAAAAGTCTCAAATGTTTTTCTTTCTAAATTTATGTAAAAAGAAATTTTATGTGAGACGCAATATTCTAAAACATATCTTTAGTCTAATTCATTCACATATTTTGAAATATTAATAACTCTGCTTTGGAATGAAAGTGGTGGAAGGTTTATACCCATCAGTTGGTTATTTTCAACAATCGTGCCGAGTATAAGATTATGAACTTCGTTATTCGGAAAACTCTTTTTATAATTCACTATCCATAGGTCAGCAGGAAAGCCGGTTAGACTCGTAATGAACTGAGGTAAGTTTAACGTACCT
The DNA here is from genome assembly GCA_964472195.1 of uncultured Ignavibacteriaceae bacterium. Lineage (GTDB taxonomy): Bacteria > Bacteroidota > Ignavibacteria > Tepidaquicellales > Tepidaquicellaceae > BS750m-G4. Next base: position 6,043 of record CAYYJH010000008.1, read on the forward strand.
AACCCTGGGATTAAAAACATATTGACAGTTTTAACAGCATTCGAAGTATCAATTGAGAAGAATCTATCCCCGTTTGTAGAGCTTCTGTCTGGGATGAATGATGAATTAAACTTAATGATTGGATTTGTTGTGTTGGCGTAATTTAAAGAATTATCACTATCGATGAGATTTGCATAATTTGTTGATATATTAAAATTAGAGTTATTTACAAGTTGAATAGTTCCGGAGATAATGTTTCTTGCCGAAGTATCTGTAACAAGGTCGAGAAGTGTGTTAATATTAAAAAATGTTGTCAGCTCAATACAATTTCTTTCACCGGGTGTAGGGTCTGGTGTGTAAACTGCTAAGGTGTCTGTATTGGGTTTTTTAAATACGTACATCCAGGCTCCTAAAGTGTTTGGATCAGAAAGAGCAGTTATAATCGAAATATCAGTCGTTCCTTTATCAACTCCTTCAAATATAACGTTTCTTCCCAAGATAAGTACAAGTTTTGTATTACCTCCATATTTTCTGGTCGCCTGAGCATACGCTGAATCTAATCTATCTTTTGCAGTTACGTTATTTGATATAATATCCGAAATAATATTTGAGGTTTCACTACAGGAATTAAAAGTAAAAATGATAATCAAGAAAAAGATAAGCGACAGACTTCGAGTTAGGATTTTATACATTTGTTTGTTGTTTTACTCTTTTAAAAATAATAATTTAATTAATATTAACAAAAAATATCTTAAAGTTATATAGTAAAGACAAATATTCAAAATTTATTAGGTTAATGAAAACGGAGGAATATCTTGAGTATAATAAGAAATTTTGGAATGAGCGAGTTTCGATTCATAAGGAATCAGAATTATACGAACTTGAAAATTTCAAACTTGGAAAGAATAAACTCCATACGCTCGAAAGAGAAGAACTTGGAGATGTAAAAGGAAAATCCATATTGCATTTACAATGTCATTTCGGAATGGACACGTTATCATTAGCCCGATTAGGAGCTGATGTAACCGGTGTAGATTTTTCCGATGAAGCAATTAAGGAAGCTAAAGCATTAAATGATGAACTTGATCTTAATGCTGAATTTATTCTTTCGGATGTTTACTTTCTTCCAAAAATTATGGATAAAAAGTTTAATATAGTTTTTACTTCGTATGGTGTTTTAGCGTGGCTGCTAGACTTGAACATGTGGGCAAAGGTTGTAAATCATTTTTTAAAAGACGATGGATTTTTTTATATAGCAGAGATTCATCCAACATCTATGGTGTTCGATAACGAAGGAGAAATTAAAGAACTTAAAGTTAAGTATCCTTATTTTAGAAAAACCAAACCTCTTGAATTCGAAGAGCAAGGTTCTTATGCTAATCCCGAAGCAAAAACCAGATGCAATAAAACTTACGAGTGGATTTATAGTTTGACAGATGTTTTTACATCTTTACTGGACGCAGGCTTGAGTATAGAATTTTTTCGTGAATTTCCGTTTACGGTATACCCCCAGTTTCCATTTATGAAAAGAGGTAAGGATGGATATTGGAGAGCTGAAGAAGAAATACCTTTACTTTTTTCCTTAAAAGCAATAAAGAATTGTTAATAAATAAACTTTTAATAAACAATCAAGGAGAAACTATAATGAAGTCTTATCTAAAATTAAGTTATACTGTGATCTTGGTGTTTTTTTTGTTCAGCATTGGATGCAGTACATCGAGTGTTTATAGAACATTCGAAGAGCAGGTCGAAGAAACAATTTCAAGCATGATAACATTGTTGGAACAGGGAAATTACTATGACCTTGTGAATGATTATGCTGATCCTGAGTACGTTAATGAAAAAGGCGGAGTAGAGGCAGTATTAAGTAATTTCGATGAGGATGATAAAATTGAATTATTGAAATACTTAAAAGAAGCTCAAGAGATGCTGCCGTTAGTTGACAGGGAAAAATTAACAGCTACTTTTACGAGTGAAGATTTTCCACGGGATTTAGTCTTCCAAAAGAAAGGTGGAAGGTGGTATTTGTTAAATGAGTAAATTTAGGGAAATAAGTTCACACTGAAACGACTAAATACAATAAGTTATACATCTTTTTTTCATCGGCATGTACCCCTAAGCGTGTAATTTGTTAGAGTATGATTTTACGTACAGAGTTATAATGCTATGTTATTGAGTGTAATTGAACTATTTTTTTGAGAAAAGCTTAGATGATTAATTTTGCAGAAATTTTTACTAAAAACAAATCGAAATTCAAATTTTGACTTGACAAGCTAACTAAATCGTATTATATTTATCCAAAGTTATTCAACTACGTATTTAGTATTAAAACAGTATTAAAACTAATACAAGAGAAAGGGTAAAAATGAATTACAACAGAACTCAAAAAAAGAACAAATCGAGATACGAACTCTCCTGTGCAGCTATACTCATTGTTCTTTGTGCAGTAATTATTGCGGGTTTTATTGTCTAAACATTATAAATTATTTATTTCCTTTAAAAATTCAGCAAAAATTTTTGCAAAACAAGTTAACTCATTACACTTGGTGAGTTAAAGAATTAATTACTACTTAGGGAGTAGTAAGCAAAAACATAGATTTTTCTCTTCATTTTACCCTATGCTGAAAAGAGGAAATAAAGAAAGTAGGCGGGCAAGTCGTTCTGTTCGCCTGCTTTTTTTTATTATGTATGTGTGCTTCAGTTTAAAACGCATGCCAAAAAGTTCAAAGCGTTCACAAATAAAGTGTAATTACTTCAACAATTTTAGTATCATAGCAATAGCACTTTGCCTACACAAATTTCATATATCAGCCTACAGACAATTAATAAGATAATCATTAATTTTGTTCAGAAATAAATTTTGTAATAATAATTTTAAAAGTATAAAATGAAACATCAAAGAAATACAAAGACAAACAAATCAAATTTTAATCTTTCGTGTATGGCTTTGCTGGTTGTCCTCTTTGTTGTGTTGATTGCCGGATTTATGGTTTAAAACATTGATACAAATATGTATTACAACATAAAGAGTTTTTAATTTAAAAGGAGTATTCAAAAAGTTTTAAGTAGCAATTTAGATTTACCCCCTTTACCCTATGCTGAAAAGAAGAAATAAGAAAGCAGACGGACGCCTTGTTCGTCTGCTTTTTAATTATGGAAGCCGAATAAATATGTTATCTTATTTTGGAGTTCTGAGTTAAAAATATAACTATTCAATCAATTTCCATATAACCAAGATCATAATCGGAAACATCAAAATTACCTTTTAACTCATATTTTACATTAGTGTATTTCAAATCATCATTAATTACTTCTCCACTAAATGTGCACGACATGTTTAGTTCGTTAATTTTTATATTAAATTCTGTAACATACATTTCGAACGATTTGAAATGCACATAGTCAATGTGTGTCGTGGCTCGTTTAAATCTTCTCTGCAGTTCAACATTAGGTGTAATGAAGTTCTCAATCCTATCGCTCCATATTCCTTCAAAATCTTTTTCAGTAAGCTTAAAAGGCAATTCTGGAATTTCGTATTCGACACTTTTGCTTTTAGGATACATTTTAAATCTATCACAGGATGGAAGTTTGAAACTTAATCTAAGTTTTGTATATTCGACCATTACTGCTTCGAATTCTACAAATAATCCATCGTATGCTCCTGTCATAATGTATGCACCCGTTAAACTCAGTGTATAATCACCGGTTTCTATTTTACCATTACTTTCTAAACTTGTATCAGCAATGCTTAACGTAAAGACTGCTTCATTAATAATTTCCCTTTGGGTATTTTTTGTGATACCAGAACAATTTATGATAGAAGTAGTGAGTAAAAAATTAAGGACTAATATTTGAACAAACATTTCTTTTTATTTATTGAAAAAATATGTTTTCTATATATTGTTTAGTTTCTTATTTTAAAAGTGTTGTTCTTTTTGTTTACATCCGGAATTATAGAACTGCCTATCTCAACTAATTCGATTTTAAAATCAATGTCTTTCTCTATTGTTATTTGACTTACACCATTCTTCCAGATTGATGCATCTTTATGAATGACTATCTCTGATAGATCTTCTGCAATTAATTTAAGTTCGACAGGAATTGGCAGCGCCCCAATTTTTTCAATGATAACTTTGACTTCATTGCCCGATGTTTTTACATCTTTAATAGAAAGGTCAGGATAACCTCTCTCAAAAAACCAGGGCTTCCAAAACCAGTCTAAGTTTTCCCCCGTAACGTTATTAAAAGTAAAGAAGAGGTCATAAGGAATAGGGTGTTTTCCATTCCATCTTTTAATATATTCTCTCAAAGTATTTTCAAAGATTTCATCTCCAAGAATGTCACTCAGCAAGATAAATGCAACTGCTGGTCTGAAATAAGATGCAGTCCCAAGTGTTGGGTAATCGAGCAGGTTTGATGGTATCATCATTGGCATTTCCATTTCATTTCCTGCTTCAAGCAAATAACTGAACACATTACGAAATCTTTGATTATTATTTTCAGCGAGGCTGTCTTGTATATTTAAGGGAAGTACCTGTGCTAAACCCTCATCCATCCATCCGTACTTTCTCTCATTTGTTCCAACGTAAAACGGAAAATAAGTGTGAGATATTTCGTGCGATGTAACATTAACAGTCGATGATCTGCTAAACCTCGAACCATCATTTGCCATCATAGGATATTCCATTCCACCCGATCCATTAAAAACAGTAAAGCGATTATAGGGGAATGGAACAGCAGGAAAATCTTCTGACAGCATTTGTATCGAAACACGAGATATTTCTGCAACTTTATAAAAATCTTCGGATTCGGGATTGTATGCCGTACTTATCAATACTTTGTTACCATTTGCAAGATTCAAACTTACAGCATCCCATAAGTAATGGTCGCTCATTGCAAAAGCGAAATCCGTAACATTATTAGCCTTGTAATGCCAGGTAATGTTCTCCGAAGATTTATTAAATATATTTCCGGTTTCAAGGTCATCAGTGGTTATGATGTTAATTACTGAATTTGATTCAAGGGCTTTGTTATATCTGGAAAAAAATTCAGGTGTTAATATGCTTTTTGGATTTTGCAGTGTTCCTGTTGCCCAGGTACAGATGTTATTTGGTATTGTAATCGTAACATCAAAACTCGAATAGTCATTATAGAATTCTTGCTCACCGGTGTAATTAATTATATCCCATCCATCAATGTCATCATAGACAGAAATTTGCGGATACCAGTAAGCTATTAAGAATGTTGAAGGTCCATAGGTTCCCATTCTAATGTTTGAACCTTTTGGAATGACAAAACTCCATTCAATTTCTATTTTAGCATTTTCTCCCGATGATAAAGGCTTTGGAAAATCAACAAAGAGATTTGTACCCGTCCTGTATTGACTGGACGATTTTATTTCCTTCTTGTTAATAGTTAGTTTTTCAATCTTTACACCGTCGCTAAGTGCTTCTTTGTTCAGTGCCCTCATTCTTGCATTGCCGTATTTATTGATATCTTGATATAATCGAATTACAAGTTGATTTAGTACATCAGGACTATTATTATAAAACTTTATTTTCTCTGATCCTTTTAAAACTCTTGTTTCTGGATTTATACTTACTTCCATTTTATATTCCGATTTATTCTGCCAATACTTCGAACCTGCTTTCCCGTCGTATGAACGTGTTCCTTTATCGTACGCTTTCTTTATGTTGAGTGGCATGTAAAGACTGCTTTGGGGATAGATAATTCCTGTCTGTAAAGAGAAAAGAAGAAATAAAAATAAATAGATAATTCTTATAATTGATTTAATCATTTTTTATTTTCATGATTTTTAAAAGTTAAAACCTAAAATATCTATTTAGTGGTATATATTAAAGGGAGACTACATTACGAAGTACAACTTGATTTTTCTGCAATTTCTTAACGTTTCAAATCGTATCTATCTAAATAAAATGAAACTTGTTTTTATGAAATTTTACATATAACTTTGTACTACAAAGTACTTTCTAATACAACATTACTTAAATGAATAATCAAAATGAACACCTCGAAACACTTTCCGAAATACGTACATTGATGGAAAGGTCTTCAAAATTTCTTTCACTAAGTGGAATATCAGGAATTAGCGCCGGTATAATAGCTATAGTCGGTGTTGTTGCAGCGAGTATATATCAAGGATATAGTTTCTTTGAAAAAGCAAGGGTAAGTAAGTTATTAGATCCTGCTGGTGGTTTAAATACGGATTTCGTTTTATTTTTTTTGATAGATGCAATCTCTGTAATTATTCTTGTTTTGACTGCTTCAGTTTTCTTTACAATACGGAAGGCGAAAAAAAGAAAACTTCCGGTTTGGGACCATTCTGCGAAAAGATTGGTCTGGGGTTTAATGATACATCTTGCTACCGGAGGAGCATTTTGTTTGATACTCGTGTATTACGGGGCAGTATTTCTTATCACACCCTCTATGTTAATATTTTATGGATTGTCATTAATTAACGCAAGCAAGTTTACACATAACGAGATCGGAATATTAGGAGCAGGAGAAATATTGCTTGGAATTGTTGCAGCGTTTTTTGTTGGATACGGATTACTATTCTGGGCGATAGGATTTGGCTTATTTCACATTGTATACGGATCATTTATGTACTTTAAATACGAACGATGAAAGACATTATTCAGAATTTAAATAAAATGTTTGAAAACAGAATTCGGCTTGGTATAATGTCCGTTCTGCTGGTAAATGACCATGTTGATTTCAACACACTCAAGAAAATGCTAAACGTAACTGATGGCAATCTTGCAAATCATGTAACAGCATTACAAAACAGGAATTACATAAAAGTCAAGAAACGATTTTTAGGCAAAAAGCCCAACACGATTTATTCTGTATCCTCGAGCGGTAAAAAGGCATTCCACTTTCATTTAAACGCTCTTGAAAAATTAATTAATACAGGAGGTTAGATTCATTAAACTGTTACTGTTTTACTTTTTTAAATTTAATTATTTCAAAATCTAAACACATTTTAAAATGCAAAAGCAGTCTTCTTATGAGAGTTTTAATAAATGGATGAAAAACTCTATTACATTAAAACTTCTAATCATTGGTTTCCTGATAATAATACTTTTAATCCCATCCAAAATGATTGATTCTCTGATTCGGGAACGAGAATCAACTCGTGATAGCGCTATTGTTGAGGTCGGGTCTAAATGGGGCAAGATTCAGACAATTGCTGGACCGATACTTACTGTTCCTTATAACGACTTTATAAAAAATGAAGATGATAAGACAAAAGAAAAAATCAAATTTGCTCATTTTTTACCGGAGGAATTGAGTATCACAGGGAAAATTCGTCCGGAGAAACTAAACAGAGGAATATATGAGATAGTTGTGTATAATTCAGAACTAATATTTGACGGAAGCTTTTCCCCTCCAAATTTTAAAGAATTAAACGTTAAAGAGAATGATTTCATTTGGGAAGAGGCATTTTTATCTGTTGGTATTACTGACATGCGAGGAATTAAAGAAAAGATTGAATTAAACTGGGATGATAAACGATTTCTTTTCAGTCCGGGTTTAGAATCGAGAGATATGTATCAATCGGGAGTAAGTGTGAGCGTACCAATTGATACGGTTAATATTAATGAAAAAAATAATATTTTTTCTTTTAATATAAATATCAATGGCAGTGAAGAGCTTAATTTTATTCCTTTGGGTAAAGAAACAAATGTTACTTTAAACTCACCCTGGAATAATCCTGGATTTGACGGTGCGTTTCTCCCGGATAAAAGAGAGATTACCAATGATGGTTTTAATGCAGTCTGGAAAATACTTCATATGAACAGAACTTATCCTCAGCAATGGAAAGGGAATTGTTATAATATTGATGAATCAAAATTTGGAGTTAGATTACTTTTCCCTGTTAACGAATACCAAAAGATAATGCGGTCATCTAAGTATTCAATATTGTTCATTTTTTTAACATTCCTGGTTTTCTTTTTCGTGGAAGTTATCAATAAAAAAAGAATTCACCCACTAAAATACCTTTTAGTAGGATTGGGATTAACGATTTTTTATACTCTTTTATTATCACTGACAGAGCATCTAAATTTCAATTATGCTTATCTTATTGCAAGCGTATCGATTATACTATTAATTACTTTATATTCAAAAAACTTCCTGGTTAGCAAATCACTGACAATCTTAATGGGCGTAGTTCTGACGGTGTTGTATTTGTTTCTTTATTCCTTACTGCAATTACAGGATTATGCACTTTTGTTGGGAAGCATTGGACTGTTTATTGTGCTTGCGTTAGTGATGTATTTCTCGAGGAAGATTGACTATAATGATTCTGCTCCACCAGGTACAGATGATGGAGAACAATAGTATTCATTCTGTATGGTCAATTATATTTTGACAATTTATATAGACTGAATAATTTTTCCATTTAATATGGAACAGAATTTATTTTATTTTGTGTCGACTCATATTTATGCGTATATTAAAGACACTTAATAGAATCATAATCGAAAAGCTTACAACTGCTCAAACTTTACTTTTCGGTTATCTGGGATTTATCTTAATTGGAACAATATTATTAATGCTTCCAATTTCGAGCGTTGGGGATGAGTCTCTTTCTATAGTAGATGCTGTTTTCACGTCTGCATCTTCAATCTCAGGAACAGGCTTGATTGTTGTCGATACCGGTGGTTATTTTTCTTTGTTCGGACAGTTAGTAGTTTTAATGCTTATTCAGATTGGTAATGTTGGTTATATGCTTTTCTTCGCACTCGCTGTTTTGTTTTTTGGTGGCAGGCTTTCTATTCTAAATAAAATGATTATTAAAGAATCGATAAGTCATCATTCCAAATTAGATTTAAGGTTATTTATTAAGAAGGTATTCAAATATACACTTGTGATTGAAAGTGTATCAGCAGTGCTGTTGACATTTTTTTTTGTAGAACATTTTCCCCCAGGTGAGGCAATAAAGCAGGGGATTTTTCACTCAATCTCCTCGTTTTGTACTGCTGGCTTTTCTTTGTTTAGTAATAGTCTGACTGATTTTAATGAAAATTATTATTTCAATTTTGTGATAATAGTGACATCATATGCTGGTTGTATAGGGTTCTTTGTAATGTACGATATATCACATTTCACAAAAGCACTCTTTAATAAAAAGAGAAGATACAGATTATCAACACATTCCAAGATTGTACTAATAGTTTCTTTATCTATCTCAATATTTGGTATATTATTTATTTTACTATCAGAGAGTATAATAGGTCCGGGAAACGAAGGTGGAACGTTTTTAAAATCCTTTTTCCAATCAACCTCTGCTTCATTCACTGTTGGATTTAGCTCTGTTGATATCGGGAAATTAAATCAATCTTCATTATTATATATAATCTTCGAAATGTTCATAGGAGCATCACCGAGTGGGACAGGGGGAGGAATTAAAACAACTGTTTTTGCTTTAATGGTCTTGTCCCTTATTACATATTTACGAGATAGAAAACATGTAAGTTTTTCTAAACGAACAATACCTTTGAATACGATTTCCCGGGCATTTTCTATTGTAATGCTCGCAGTTGTGTGGATATTTCTTTCTGTAATGATTTTAAATCTTACAGAAAACCAATTATTCTTGCACCTATTGTTTGAAGCAGCTTCAGCCCTGGGTAACGGAGGGATGTCGACTGGAATAACTTCAGATTTGTCAACCTTGGGGAAGTTAGTATTATCTACCTCTATGTTGATTGGTAGAGTAGGACCCCTAATCGTTGGATATTCAATTCTTGGGAAGCGAAGAGTTGCAGATTATGGTTTCCCGGATGCAAACATTTTAATTGTTTAATAAATAAAAACAAAAATGAAACAATTTGTCGTAATTGGTCTAGGTCGATTTGGTTTTAATCTTGCTAAAGCTTTATTTGATTTGGGCAACCAGGTTTTGGCTATGGATATAGACAAGAGATTAGTAGAAGATGCAAAAGATAATGTCACAGATGCTATTATTGCAAATGCAATGGATTATAAAGCATTGTCAGAGTTTATAGATGACAATGTTGATACTGTCATTGTTGCGACTGCTACCGAACTCGAAATGAGTGTTCTGACGGTTCTTTATTTAAAGGATCTCGGAGTAAATCATATTATAGCAAAAGCCAAAAACGATGATCATGGAAAGATACTAACAGCCTTAGGTGTTAATGATGTAATTTATCCTGAAAAAGACTTAGCAATACGTCTTGCAGAAAGACTTACTACATCAAGTCTTATATCTCATATACCTCTCGCTCCTGAATACAGTATATTTGAGATTGCAACCCCGGATAGTTTTATTGGAAAAACACTTGCGGAATTACAACTCAGGAATAAATACGGAATAAACGTAATAGGCATTAAAGATGTCCTGTATGATAAAATTGATATAGTGCCTGATCCGAATTATAAATTTGGTCCAGATACCGCTATGATAATACTCTGTAAAACCGATGAGTTTGCAGATTTAAAATTCAAGTGATAGAAATAACTTTGATTATTTTATACGAGTGTTTTTTCCATAAACTCTTCTAAATATTTTTTTGCTAAATGCTATGATGAATAGTTATCCCAGAATAAGTTTTCTAATTATAATTTTATTTATCCAGTCTACATGCTGCTTTTCTTGCAGATCACAAAATATAGAAATGGAAAAAGAGATTAAACTTGTTCCCCCAAACACTGGCGTCTATCACGGCGCTTTTCCGGATATGGGAGAGACGGAGGATAGTGTAACGCCGGAAAGGATTCAACAGTTTATAGATATAACCGGCAAATCTTCTGCGTGGATATATTTTTCCAATAATTGGTTTAATGGAATAAAATTTCCACGGGATGAAGTTTTATTAATAAATCAATACGGCTTGTTGCCTTTTATAAGATTAATGCCAAGGAGTAACTGGAATACGGATGCGCCCGATTCAATTTACTCATTACAAAATATCATCGATGGAAAATTTGACGAAGCTCTTTTGAAATGGGCAAGAGATACAAGAAGTGCAGGAGTTCCTATCATGGTGGAATTCGGTACTGAAGTGAATGGTGATTGGTTTCCCTGGTGTGGAATATACAATGGGGGTGGTGAAACTTCCGGATATGGTGATTCAACACTGGCAGATGGTCCCGAAAGATTTAAAGATGCATACAAACATATCATAGATATATTTGCCAAAGAAAATGTTAAAAATGTAACATGGGCGTTTCACGTAAATAGTGGCTCAGCACCAGGGGAATCATGGAATAATTTTTCGGCTTATTATCCGGGTGATGAATGCATAGACTGGATTGGTGTCAGTGTATATGGAATGCAAAATTCGGGTGATGAATGGAAGTCTTTTAACGAGGTTCTTGGTAATTCGTATAATAAGCTGGCGTCTGTTTCTGAAAATAAACCCCTGGCAATTTTTGAGTTTGGAGTAGCTGATATTCCAAAGTATGGAGACAAAGCTCAGTGGATTAAGGGAGCTTTGAAAACTATTAGGGAAGGAAAGTATCCCAGAATAAAAGCTATAAGTTACTGGCATTCAAGCTGGGAGAATGAAGACGGGAGTGTTACAAGTATGAGAATTGATTCGAATCCGGAATCTCTTAATGTATATAGAACATATATAGCTGATTCATTCTTTGTAGCGTTTCCGATTTTATCCGGGAAGAACCATTAAAAACAACTTTTTGTTGACAAAAGAGTATTTGATTTTATATAACTTAAATAAGAAAGGAATTATTAAATGGCTCATTCAATTAATTGGTTTGAAATACCAGTAACGGATTTCGAAAGAGCGAAGAAGTTTTACGGTGAATTATTTGGTAAAGAACTTCACACGGAAAAAATGGGAGAATATAATATGGGCTTTTTCCCGGGAGAGCAGGGGGATGTATGTGGAGCGATTGTTCATGGTGAAGGTTATGAACCATGCGATAAGGGAACGTTAGTTTATTTTAACGGTGGTAAAGATTTATCGGGTATGCTTTCAAAAGCTGAATCAGCTGGTGGTAAGGTTGTTGTTCCGAAAACTCAAATCACTCCGGAGATAGGTTTTTTTGCAATCTTTTTCGACACAGAGGGCAATAAAATTGCTGTTCACTCTCCCAAATAAATTTAATTGGTGAGCTTAATCACTTATTTTTTGAAGAAAGAGAGAAGTAACGTACTGAGAAGTATTATACACTTTTACAAATTATTTTTGATACATATCATGTTCACTTTTTGATATCACTAATGCAATCGGTACAAAAACACCAAACGATGCCGCCGCAATTCCATACAGTGCCCACCCGGAAGGAATCATCGGGGCAATTATAAAAATAAGGACAGAAACAAAACTTACATACCTGCTCCCGCCTTTTAATAATCCGAGACGGATTGAGCCGATTACCGTATTCAGTAATCCAAAACCGAATAGAACTGTTCCCGCTATGAAAACTCCCGTTATCCAGTAGCCGCTGTTGTCGAAGAAAATTATGGGAGAATGTCCGGTAGATTGAACAGCCACCGGGCCTATTCCATCAGCACCAAGTCCTGCTGAGTAAAATCCTGCGCCTACCGCAACAAACGGTAAAGTCAGCTTAGGCAAAGAACGGGATGTAATCTGCAAATATTTATTGATCGAACTTACAGCAAGTATAGATAACATAAAACCAATAACAGAGATAATATGACCGGCGAACCAGCGTGCCGTTTGTTCGACAGCTTGTTCTGCAAGGTGATGATTTGAATAGTCAGCTACAACAGGTATTAACACAATACCGATAGTCAGCACAACAGGAAATGCGATTATGGATATGATTTGTGTTCGTTTGTTGTTCATTTCTATAGAATATTAACGGTCAAAATAAAACTTCTCCAAGTTTTAAGAATACAATAATACAATTCATTTGAAAAACCTTTTAAGAGTAGTAATCGCTCAATAATTACCATCTTCTGGATTGTTTAAAACAATTGTTAGACAACTTAGTAAACTAAAATTATATTTAAAATCCTAAAGATTTATAAACATATTGAGGATTAAAAGATAGATATGAATTATTTTACGGCTTGAATATATTTAATTGGAAACCAAAATCTACAATAGGATATATCCCTAATTATTTTAAAACCATATTTTAATAATGAAGGCTTAATATCCACTGGATGACAACCCCGACTTATGAATGGCAAAGCCTCAAATAAACTCTTCCATAAATTATTCCCGACACTTCTTGGGTAATCCATATACACCGAAAAGAATAGACCTTCATTTTTTAGAACACGTTTTATTTCAAGGACAAAAGTGTCAAAAATATCTTCTTGACAAAAATCGAAAACACAATTCGCAAATACTGCATCAAAATAATCATTATCAAATGGGAGGATAAGAAATTTGCTAACTTGAATTTTTAGATTCTGTAGGTTTTGTTTCAACATGAATCTTTTAGCAATACTTGAAGTTTTAGAGGAAAAACATGAATAGTATGAGGTTCCTTTAGTATTATTATTACATAATAATTTTATACCAATATCTGTTGGAGGAGACAAAATTAATATATTCAGATTATTAATTTTTGAATCTGAAACTTCCATTTTACGCGATCGAAGTTCCATGATTTTACTCCAGATATTAAAATAAGGAGAGATCTTTACGTATGACTTTTCTAATTCCATTTATAAAAGACTTTTTGTTTTTTAAATATTCTATGTGACTTTCTCGCAAATTTATTTATAAGAAAAGATTTTTTAGAAGCTTTCCCGTTATCTTTTTTATCTAAGTTATATCTTTACTCTTTTAAGGTTTACAATTGTGCTAACTGGTGCCAAAGGATAGCAGAGGAATTATCAATCCGGGTCTATGGCTTTGTTAGGTTACATGTTTCTGAACAATGAAAACAAAAAAAGGCCACAATGGAACACCTATATGTTTAGAATAAATAACTCTTCCTCCTGCATCCTCTAAGTCTGGAAGAACATTGACAGATCTGCATCCCATTGAGAGCTGAGGGAAATGCCACGCAATACTTTCTACTCGACCAGCTAACCACTTTACAAATGGATTTCGAGGTTCTGTCGAATGTGCAACAGCAATCTTACCGCCTGGTTTAGTTACACGGTATAGTTCTAATGCTCCCTTTTTGGGATCATACACTGGACACAGGCTGTAGGTCGAAAGAACAACGTCGAAGCTATCACTGTCAAACGGTAAATGAATCAGATCTCCTGTTCGAAAGTTTACTCTATCCTGCATACCCTCATGAATGACCTTTTCCCGTGCTACCATCAACATTGCATCACTAAGGTCAAACAATGTAACTTTACCATTCGGACCAACTTTTTTTGCCGACATAATGCCCGTTGCTCCAGTACCCGACCCACAATCTAATACTTTGTCACCTTCATTTATTGCATTCCCGACCAGAATTTTTCTGCCGCGTTGGTCAGCTCTTGCTGTGATAAGTGCGTGCTGAAAATCGTAACGTTTTGAGATATGCCTGTAGATGTTCTTTACTTTTTCTGTACTTAATGCTTCTCGCATTTTATTACTATTTTTAATTCGCAGCCTGAAAATTAATTATTGTTATGTAAGAATTTATGCTATTCTATACGTAATTATAAGATAAAAGTTTTTTTTATCGATTATCTATCTTCTTATTGAAATGATAGATATGATAATCTAAATTTTCAATATTCGTATAAACCTGTTCTTAAATGAGAGCGGATTTTCTGTTTTAATTTGAATTTGTATAAGAAAGAGAGTAATTTTATTTAAACAGAAATAATTTATAATTACAATCATCTTTTTAAAAGATTAAATGGAAATCATATATTTAATAATAGGAATTCTCATCGGTACTCTTTTCACATTTTTTATTAGCAAATATAAATTTAAAAGTGGAGTGAGTAAATCAGAAGAAAGAAGTTCACTTCTACAAAAAGAAATCGAAAAGACTGAGACCGAACTTTCAACTGAAAGGGACAAGGTACTAAAACTTAACTCAGAACTATCAGCAGGCAAAACGGAGCTGTCTAATTTACAGGAAAGATTAGATGAAGAAAGAAAGGAAATAGAAGAGTTGCAGGTCAAGTTCACTAAAGAGTTTGAGAACCTCGCAAATAAAATATTAGAGGAGAAAAGCGTTAAGTTTACAGATCAGAACAGGGAAAACATCGACCGTATACTAAAACCGTTAAATGAAAAGATAAAAGACTTCGAAAAGAAGGTTGAAGATAAGTATTTAAAAGAGTCAAATGAGAGGGCAAGCCTTGTACAGCAGATAAAAACACTTCATGAACTTAACCAGCAAATGAGCAAAGATGCAAGTAATCTAACGAGAGCTTTGAAAGGTGATTCAAAGGCACGCGGCAGCTGGGGGGAATTTATACTCGAAAGCGTAATTGAAAAATCAGGATTAACGAAAGACAGGGAATATAAAATTCAGGAGAGTTTCAAAACCACTGATGGCAAACTTCAAAAGCCAGATGTCATTGTTTATTTACCTGACGATAAAAATATTATAATAGACTCAAAGGTTTCCCTCGTTGCATACGAGCAGTTCAGCTCAACGGAAGATGATACAGAAAGAAACATCTCTTTAAAAGAACACATCAGGTCAATAAGAAACCACATTAAGGAATTGGGAGAAAAGAATTACCAGAGTCTTTATGAATTGAATAGTCCTGATTTTGTTTTAATGTTTGTTCCAATTGAGCCTGCATTTGCATTAGCTGTTCAGAATGATCCCAATTTATTTTATGAAGCTTTTGAGAAGAACATTGTTATCGTAAGTCCAACCACTTTACTGGCAACCTTAAGAACGATTGCAAGCATCTGGAAGCAGGAGAAGCAGAATAAAAATGCTTTAGAGATTGCAAGACAAAGCGGTGATTTGTATGATAAGTTCGTAGGTTTTGTTGATGATTTGTCTTTGGTTGGAAGTAATATAAAAACAACACAAGTTAATTATGATAAAGCAATGAAAAAATTATCAGAAGGACGGGGTAACTTAATAAGAAAGGTAGAAAACATTAAAGAACTTGGTGCAAAAACAACGAAGTCGCTTCCCAGGTCTTTAATCGATGAATCAACAGGTGAAAGCATACAGTAAGTTAAATCTTATTAACTAATATCAAAACGTAATGAAGATTTAGAAGGAAAAAAGATATGAACATTAATCAATTTTTGAGTCTTTATAATTCCTCAATTGGAATATTTACACGAGTGGTCCGGTAAAATTGACTATTGCAGTGAGGAATTCAACCTATCTGGTTTTGAGAATCTATCATCGCTGGATCTTGAAACTTATTTAAAAGAAAACCAAAAATATTTTTTTTTGTTTTGAAGTAAAAGTTCAAATTGACCAGAGAATGCTTGTAGAAATAGATGAGGATGCTGTTATTTAAAAACTTTTAATTATATTAGTAGTATGGAATGTCCAATCTATATAATTGATGCTTTTACTCACAAAGCTTTCAAAGGAAATCCGGCTGCAGTTTGTTTTCCAGGGGAAGATGTTGATTCGAGCTGGATGCAGAATGTTGCAACTGAAATGAACTTATCTGAAACAGCATTTCTAAAAAAAAGTGGTAAAGGTTTTGATCTAAAATGGTTTACGCCGGAGGTTGAGGTAGATTTGTGCGGTCACGCTACACTTGCAAGTGCACACGTATTATGGGAGAGTTCTTTATTAGAAAGAAGTGAGAGAGCAATCTTTAATTCAAAAAGTGGAGTTTTAACCGCCGAGAAAAAAAACGGGGAGATTGAAATCAATTTCCCCTCAATGTCCATTAGGGAAATTAGCGGAACAGAGAAATTGCAGGAAGCTTTCGGAACAGGTTTTATTTATACGGGACACACAAAAGGCTATTACATTTTTGAAGTTAAATCGGAAGACATTGTCAGAAATCTAAAACCAGATTTCAGTGCATTGAAAAAAATTACTGATTGTGGGGTAATTGTTACATCAGAATCATCTTCTAAAGAGTTTGATTTCATATCGAGGTTTTTTGCTCCTGCGTACGGTATTGATGAAGATCCTGTAACAGGTTCGGCACATTGTGTGTTAGGACCTCACTGGAGCAAAAAGTTGAACAAGAAAAACATGAGAGCATTTCAAGCTTCTAAAAGAGGTGGAGTTTTAAGTGTTAGAGTTGATGATGAAAGGGTGTATATAGCAGGGGAAGCAGTAACGGTATTGAAGGGTGAGTTGGTAGTATAAGATAATTGTTCAGGTACGAACGTTTGTTGCGTTTACAGCACAATTATCCGACCTTATTTGGTGCAAGTTCTTCTATCCTCTTTTTATATTTGAGGGCTTTAGTACTTCTGTAAATCTTTCTGTATATTTTCAAAGATTCTTTTCTATGCTCATCTAATTGGTTTTTATAAATAGTGGGGCTTTCGTTAATACTAAGCAGCTGGTACAATTCGTAATGTAAATCTGCTATATCCTTTTCATCATTGGCTGTGTTAAATAATTTCTGGAGTTGTTCAATTGATTTCTCTTTGCTTTTAAAAAAATACTCTGTTTTATGTAAAAGCAAATTAGCATAAAAGATATCATCATTACGTCCTTCATCATCAGATTTTTTTATAACTTCTGATATCAATTTATTAGCTTCACGGTATTTCTTTTGAAGGAAAAGCACTTCAGCTTTTTCTATTAATATATGAATTAAGTTGTAACTGGAATCCATTTCATTACAAATAATAACCGATTCATCATAATATTTAATAGCTTTATCATAATCACCTAGTTCTTTATATACATTACCAATATTACCAAGGTTAATAGAAATAATTCTTTTGCTTCCTAACTCTTCTAAAATTTTAAGTGATTTATAAAAGGACTCTAGTGCTAGTTCATAACATCCTGATTCAGCATAGACAATTCCAATATTGCCTAAGGCAATTGAAATTCCTCGTTTGTGTCCAAGTTCTTTGCAAATCTTTAATTGCTTTTTGTAATAAATCATTGCTTTTTCGATCTTACCTTTATTAACATACAGGTTACCAATGTTTCCAACAACCATTGTTATCCCTGCTTTATTACCTAATTCTTCTAAGATTTTTAATGATCTTTCGAGGTATTTCAAAGCTTGTTTGAAATCATTTTTTTCAATATAAATATTTCCTAAATTTCCTAAAGCTGCTGAAACACCTTCCTTGTGTCCTAAGCTTTCGCTAATCAATAATTGCTTTTCATAACACTTAAGCGCATTCGCATGGTCTCCTTTATCATTGTAAACATTACCCATGTTGCCTATTGTCATTGATATTCCGACCTTGTCGTCGAACTCTTCTAAAATCTTAAGAGACTTATCTAAATATTTTAATGCTTGATTAAAATTACCCTGTTCCTTTAAAACGTCCCCCATACTCTCGACAGCAATATGAATTCCCTTTTTATTCCCCGCTTCTTTATTAATCAGCAATTGTTTATTGTAGAAATTCATGGCTTTGTTGTAATCACCTTTTTCATAGTATATATCTCCCATGCTGCCAATACTTGATGCAAAACCAGTTTTATCTTGTGTTTTCTCGAATAAGTGTATTGCTTTCTCATGATATGATATTGCCAGTTCGTAATTGCCTTTATCTTCATGAACTCTTCCTAAAGCACTATAACTTTTTCCAATGTTACTAAGATCATTATCATTTTCTGCTTTCTTAAGAGCTGCCGCAAAAATATTTTTTGATTCATCGAACTTACCAGTTAGTTGTAGAACACTGCCCTTAATCAACATATATTCTGTTTCGATTCTAATATCGCCAAGCATTTCTGCAATGATAATAACCTGCTCACATTTCTCGATAGCTTCTTCATTATTATAATTCTTTTTATATTTATCAGCCAGTTCTTTTTGTAAATTAAGATATTCAATAACTGCATCTTTATTATTTTGTAACTGCTCTTTTGTTAGTGTTATTAAATTATTTTCATTAATTATATTATGTCCTACACCCAAATGATAACAATACTGTTCTAAGTTATTTAGAGTGAAGTTATCATGAAATAATTTCATTATAGAACTTGCAGCTAAAAGATGAAACTCTCGCAATCGTGCCCGCATTTGCATGTTATAAACGACATCTCTCAGCAAAGTATGCTTATAAACGCATTTTATCTCCTCTATCACTGCCCATATCTGTTTTTTTTCAGCCGCTTTTACTTTATTCATTAGATCATCAACATCTTTTAACATTTGAGCGATTACCTGTATTTCAAACTCCTTTCCTAAAACCGAAGCAGTTTGGACTACTTCTTTAATTTCAGATGTCAGCCTGTCAAATCTTGACAATAATACGTTGTTAATTGTTGAGGGGATTGTTTCTTCGGTTGTTAATGAGAAGGGTGTTCTCATACCATCTTTAACGTGAGCGTCTGCTATTTCTATTGTATAACCCTCATTTCTTTTTTTCCAGTATTCTCGTTCTTTAAAATCAAGAATTAACTGTTCGATGAAAAACGGATTTCCATTTGTTTTCTCTTTTAAAAACACTGCTGAACTTTTGTCAATCCTATTTCCTAAGAGCTGCTTTGTTAGAGATTTCGTACCTTCAAGCGAGAGGTATTCGAGTTCTATATCATAGTGGGGTATACTGCTGTCAAGATTTAAAGAGAACTTGCTGCCATCATCGAGATACCTGCTGGAGATAACAATTGTAAGTGGCAGTTCGTTTACGTTTCTGGCAAGCACATTCAGTAATTCTTTGGAGTCGTTATCAAGCCACTGTGCATCCTCAATTTCAATAATTACCGGTTGAAGCAAACACTCAGCGATTATTAAATTATAGAAAGCAAATAATGTATTCTCGAATCTTAATTGAGGATCTAACTGCTCATAAAGAGAGTCTTCCCAATGAAGATCAACCATAGCACCGAGTATGGAGCGTGTTCTTTCTAATTCAGTACTAATATGGATCGTATCCTCGTTACTGTTTTTATCAGTTTGCAGATTCTTTTGCAGTGTAGATATTAGCAGGTCTATTTCCCGGTTGAATGTATTCTTGTTTTCTTCAATAGAATTATTGAATGATTGTTTAAAATAATTTGTAAGCAAATATTTAAATGGATTGAGTGGTTGTCTAATTATTTCTTCATTAGAACAATAGAGCCAGTGAATGTTGTGAGCTTTCTCCAGTTTATTTCTAAATTCATTAATTAACCTGGTTTTACCAATACCAATTTCTCCGTTTACATAAATTACCCCTGCAAACTTATTTTTAAAAATAGGTTTTATAAAACCCATCATTTTTTTTAGTTCAACATCTCTACCAACAATTGCCCCATTGTAAAGATCAGTAAATTTTTCTTCTTGCTCATCTATTAATCTGTAAGGTGTTATTTTATCTTTATAACCTTTGAAAACTTGACCTGGCATTTTTTCAAAATTATAATCATCTTTAAGATTTTGATAGATTTTCTCATCTGTCCAAACTTCACCCATGTTTGCGTTCATCATGAAGCGAGCGGCTAAATTTACCTTACTTCCTAACATTGAATATTGACTGCGTTCATCTCCCCCTATGATTCCAGCATATACTTTCCCCAAAGTCATTCCGATTCGGTATTTTAATTGATTCAAAAGTGGAACATCTAACATTTTTTGTTTTGTTGTTGAAATAAAGTTTAAAGCTCTAGTTAAGTTGTCTTCATAAGAAATGGGAGCTCCAAAAAAACACGGGATGACTCCGCCTTTATCTCCAAAGTCAAAATTTTCTATGTACCCGGAGTAATAGCTTATGTTATCGATAAGTATTGTATAAAACTTATTTAGTTCATTGTTATCTGTTATACCTTCAAAAGAAATAAAAACCGACACCACAGTTCTAAACTCTCCCGGCTCTTTAACCTTGAAAACTTCTTCAGAGAAAAACTTCTTTGAAAAAATTTCTTTAGTAAATCCCGAATGGCTTATACTGGTTTTGGATTTTGAAAGTTTTGTATTGGTAATGTTAGCACTTTGAAGTTTGAAGAAGTTGTCTTCAATTTGTTTTAACTTTGTATCCTCTGGTTCTAAATGTTGTTTAATGCTTTCATCGATAATTATCTCATTTATACTTCCCGCATTTTCAGATCTTGCACAATTATTTATCGCGTCACCCTTAAAGTAAAAAGATTTGTCTTTGCTTCCAACAATTGCCCATTTAACAATACCCGTTGATAATCCAATAGTAACTCCGAACTCGAAATTTCCAAACTTAGTTTTCTGTATCGGGTTTTCTTTAAACCTTTGCAAAATCTTTTCTGCACAATGAATAATATTTTGTGCCTGGTTTGAATGTGTTTGATATTGAATTACTGGGAACACGGAAGTGAATGCATCTCCGGCAAAAGTTGAGATGAAACCACTATGTTGGTAAACAAGATTCACAGTTGATTTGAAAATACTCTTTAAAATGTCTGATAATATCTCTGCACCCTCATTGCTACCCCGCATTAGATTCTCTGTCAAGCTTGTAAATCCTGATATATCTATGAACATAGTAAAAGCAGCCATCTCTCCTTTCAGTATGTTGTTCTTGTAATTATGTAATATGAAACCGGGTACTAAATTATGCATAAATTGAATTTATTAATTATACATGTAAAAGTTAATTATATAATATTGAAACAAATTCTAATCCTTTCATAACGTTTCAAGAATTGTTATTTTATAATAATCTTTTAATTAACCATGTAATTGACTATGAAAAACAATAATATAATAAAATTAATAATAGTGCTTGCATTAATCCACACTATCCCTGGAATCTTTTTTTTTAAAGACGGGAGTGTAAAAAACGAAATACCTTTAAAGACATCCGGAGCTATGGAAGCTCTTGATCTTTGGGCAAATCAGCGAGCATACCCCAATAAAATTATTCCCGACATAGGTTATTATGACGCATACGTTTACTCAAAAAATAATCTGATAAGCAGCTTTGATAATTTTGATACAACACATTGGTATCAAATAGGACCTCACAACATAGGCGGTAGGACAATTTCATTAGCTATAAATTCTTTAAACCCTAACACTATCTATGCAGGTTCTGCCAGCGGAGGATTATGGAGAAGTTATACGGGTGGCGTTGGAACGAGTGCCTGGAAATATATAGCTACGGGTTATCCGGTTCTCGGTGTTGGAACAATTGCAATATCACCAACGGATACGAACACAATATATATTGGAACGGGTGAGGTGTACGGCTATCAAAAATCCTTTGGTGGCATAACAGTCCGAACTACACGGGGGAGTTATGGTATCGGGATTTTAAAAACCACTAACAGTGGTTTAAATTGGAGTAAAAGTCTTGATTGGTCGTATAACCAGAGAAGAGGCGTACAGGTTGTAAGAATTAATCCATTAAACCCGAACACAGTTTGGGCAGGAACAACGGAGGGAACATACAGGTCTTTTAATGCCGGGGTAAACTGGACAAAGGTACATTCTACAATAATGGTAACAGACCTTATTGTTAATCCTTCCGATACTGGCATGGTTCTTATCGCATGTGGAAATCTTGGCAGTACAGGTAATGGATTTTACAAAACAATCAACAGCGGAAACAATTGGATAAAACTTATAAATGGACTTCCTTCTTCATACGGTGGTAAAGCATTGTTCTGTGTATATCGGACATCCCCAAATGTTATTTATGCGAGTATAGGAAATGGAAGCTTCTCAGGAGCAGGCACATGGCTTGTTAAAACTGTAAACAATGGTGATACCTGGACAACTGTCTCCACTCAAGACTATGCAACCTACCAGGGATGGTTCGCACATTTCGTAGTAGTTCATCCGGTAGAATCCACTAAAGTATTAACTGCGGGTGTCGATGTATGGAAGTCAAATACTGGTGGGACCAATCTTGTAAAAAAATCCAGCTGGAGTGCCTGGTACTTTGGAAGAGTACCGATTGGAGGACCTGAAGGGCCTCCTAACTATTCACATGCAGACCACCATGCATTTGCAATTCATCCAACTAATCCAAACATTGTATACTTTGGAAATGATGGCGGTGTATTCAGGACGACTAATTTTGGTGAAACCTTTGAAGGGTTGAATGGTGGCTACCAGACTACTCAATTTTATCAGAAGTTTTCATCGGGCACTGTAGATTCTGTTCTTTCCATCGGTGGTATGCAGGATAATGCAACTGCAATTTATGATGGTGATCTTGCTTGGATCAGGGTATTAGGAGGTGATGGGAGTTGTACAGCAATAAACACTTCTAACAATAATGTTCTGTACGGTTCTTCACAATATTTAAATATTCGAAGATCAACAAACGGTGGAATTAATTTTTCATATATCCCTGTTCCGTCAGGAGGAACTGAAGGATTTATTGCGCCTTTTATATTGGGCATTAGTAATCCAAATATGATGTATGCTGGAAGCAGCAGGGTACATAAATCGACAAACGGTGGAACTTCATGGATAACAACAAACAACGGGAATGATCTGGATGGTAACCCAATACTAACTTTTGCTATTTCGAGTATAAATTCGGATAAAGTGTTTGCTTCAACAGCTCCTGTGAATTCCAGGGCAAGAATATTTAGAACTACAAATGCAGGTAGTAATTGGGATAATGTAACATCATCATTACCCGATAGGTATCCGATTGATATTGCAGTTGATCCAACAAATGATGAAGTGGTATATGTTGTGTTCTCCGGATTCGGTTCTTCACATATTTATAAATCAACTAACTCAGGAAATATCTGGACAGACATAGGTCAGTCTTTGCCGGATGTACCAACCTCTTCCGTTATTGTAGATCCTTTAAGTCCCAATCATATTTATTTAGGAAATGATATAGGGGTTTATGTTTCAACCAACGGTGGCACAAACTGGTCTGAATTTCAAAATGGGATGACGGATGCAGCAATAATAATGGATCTAAGCATTTCACCAAACAACAGAAAACTAAGAGCAGCGACACACGGTAAGGGTGTTTTTGAAAAAGATTTGCTTAGCCCTACGGTTGGAATATCGACTAACATTAAAATCATTGAGGATTATAAACTAGGACAGAATTTTCCTAACCCCTTTAATCCTGTTACTCACATAAATTATCAACTTCCCCGAAGAAGTTATGTTAGTATAAGTGTATTTGATGTTTCAGGTAGAGAGGTCAAAACATTGCTAAAGGAGAGTCAAACTCCGGGTAGTTATGTGATAAGTTTTGATGCATCAGAATTTTCATCCGGAATTTATTTTTATCGTATGTCGATTTATTCGGATAAACTTAAAACAGAAAAATTCGTAGACACAAAGAAAATGATTTTAATTAAGTAAATTTGTTTATCAATTCTATAAAATTTAATAAGTTCACTTTTAAAATAACAGCACGACAATGAAGAAATCATTATTCAAAATATATATTAATAAAATGAAAGCTGTAACACTAGCGTTATGGATATTTATTGTTTTCACAAACTATTCTTTAGCTCAGATAGATACCGAAAATCAAGACACGATTACTACAGAAAGCGGGTTGAAATATATAGTAATTAAGAAAGGTTCTGGTGATAAAGCAATTTCAGGTAAAGCAGTTGAAGTACACTATACCGGTATGCTGACAAACGGGAAGGTTTTCGATTCATCTATTGAGAGAGGAGAGCCAATTGAATTTATTTTAGGTGAAGGTCAGGTTATTAAAGGCTGGGATGAAGGAATTGCCTTAATGAATGTCGGTGATAGAATGAGATTAATAATTCCTCCTGATCTTGGTTATGGAGAAAAAGGTGCTGGTGATGTAATTCAACCAAACGCAACTCTGATATTCGATGTAGAGCTGATTAGTGTATCGGATCCAAAGATGTCTATAGCAGATGTTTTAATGGGATTAATTCTTGATGGTAAGTTTGATGAAGTCAAAACTAAATATAGAAAATTGAAAGAAACCAAACCAGAGGAATATAATTTTAAAGAAAGCCAATTAAACATTCTTGGGTACGATCTTTTAAAGATGGAAAAAGTTGTTGAAGCTATTGAAATATTTAAATTAAATGTCGAATCATATCCTGAATCATTTAATGTGTATGATAGTCTTGGTGAAGCATTCATGATAAATGGTGACAAAGAGCTTGCAATCGAAAATTATGAAAAATCTTTGGAGATCAACCCGAACAATGAAAATGGTTTAAAGATGCTTGAAAAACTAAAAGAGAATAAGAATAATTAATCTGTAGAATACTTTTTTGAATTTTACAGTTAAACTATATATATCAAATTATTTTTAAATATATGAACTAAAAATTATATGAGCATATGAAAAACAAAACAAAAGCTTTAACATTTCTACTGATTATTTTTCTGCTTCCATTAAAAATATCATACTCACAATTTGGTCAGGAAGATATCGTAATCACAACAGTTTTAAAAGAAAAATTTTATGACAAAGAAGGTAATCCACTCACTGGAAAAGGTATAGTTGTTGGAGATGTTGATTCAGGAATAGATGTGTTTCACCCAATGTTCTTCTTTGCCGATGGTGGAGACTACGATTGGATTGATACAGATGGTAATGGTGTTTTTAAACCAGGGAAGGATGCTGTTGATTTTAACAAAGATGGAAAGGCGAACGATTTTGAAATACTTAGGTATATCGAGATGACAGATAACACTTTTGGTATGCTTGAGACTGATCCGAATAAGTATAACCCGGATATGGATTTTCTCTACATCGATAAAAATAATAACATGAAAAGAGATTATGGCTTGAGAGATGGCTTTAAAGAAAGTGATCCAACTTATGGTGAACAGTTTTTCATATCTATTGATGAGAACAAGAACAATAAACTTGATGTCGGAGAAAAACTTGTTGCATTAAAAACATCGAAGGTAAAAGCAGTTAGAGAAAAAAATGGTAACATAAGACGTAGAGGTATAGACTTGATCGAAACAGAAGAGGACAGTATTGGTCACGGAACAGGTGTTGCGGGATTAATTTTAGGAGGGCATTATGGTGTCCAAAAGATTCACGGTATTGCACCCGATGCTGAAATCGTTATGGCAAATATCAAGTATGACTATACGCCAAGGTTTGTTAAAAACTTCCCCGATCTTGTTAATTTTGTAAAGGGGGAGAAAGTGAACATAATGTTGTTCGAAGACGGTGAATGGGCATGGGAATTTCTTGATGGCTCTACAGAAGAAGAAGAGATCACAAATCAAATGGCAAGGGATGGAATTACAATTATTGGCGGAGGCGGTAATTTAGCTTCAGGAACTATGCATATGAAAGATACGATAGATAATGGTGAAGAAGTAACTTATTCGATTTCCTGTCCACGGAACTCACAAGGAAAATTTAACGATGGTGTATTCATTTCTTTCTTATGGAGAAACCCAGATAGCAAATTATCTTTTAAAGTTACTACACCAGACAAAAAAGAATCGACTGAATTAACCGATGGTTCAGGCTTCATTGGGGTGGGCAATTATAATGTGTTTTACTCAAGAGATGTATCTTCAAAAGGAACAGTTATGTTCAGGCTTGGGTTTTCCGAGAAAGATTCCGGAACTGTTAAGGGGAAATGGAAAATTAATGTTAAACCTTCTGAACAAACTATAATTGATGGTTACGTTGTTGATGTGTCACAATCATGGAGTGGGACATCCCACTGGACATCTCATGTTACAGATGAAACCACTGTAACCTTCCCATCAACAGCCGATAGTTGTATTGCAGTCGGTGCCTATGTTGTAAACTTTGGTTTCTTTATGGGTGATAAGATCGGAGGTCTTGCAGACTACAGCGGACGCGGTTATAATGTTAATGGAAAGATGGGGATTGATATTACAGCACCGGGACACTCAACATTCACAACCTCAACAGATAATGCGTACATGATATTCAGCGGGACAAGTTCAGCTGCTCCGCATGTTGTTGGAGCAGCGGCATTGCTTTTGCAATTCGAACCGAGTTTATCGCATTCACAAGTGAGACAACTAATAAATAAATCAGCATTGAGTGACAACTTAACGGGAACCGTCCCAAACACTAATTGGGGGTATGGTAAGTTAAACATCGAAGGTGCTATCAAACTTTTAATGCAAAACACTTCTAAATAATTAGAAAGGGTGTTCAAAAAGTTTTTTTTAAAAAAAATTGAATTAATAGATTTAAATGATTATTTTTATGTAGCTTTTTTTTAAAAAACTAAAAGGAGAAAAAATGGCTAAAAAAAGAAAAGCGGCACCAAGAAAAAAAGCAGCTAAAAAGAAAGTTGCAAGGAAAAAAGTCAAAAAGCCAACAGGTCTTGCCGCAAAGACAAAAGTCCAATTGTTAGCAATGGCTAAAAGGAAAAAAATTGTTGGCAGACACAAAATGACTAAGCCACAACTGTTAAGAAAGCTAAGGTAAAAGATTTAAACTTGGCTTTAAATTTTTAATGAATGGCAGTGTTTCGAAAGAACACTGCCATTTTTTATTTTTGAAGTATTTTGTCAGAAACAAATTATTTGAAAGTTAAAGTTATTATTTTTATATTGGCATACTTTTAAACCGAAAGATTACATAAACAAAATAGATAAGGTGAAAAAATTCTAATGCGAATAGAAAACGGAAAAAATATCATTAACTGTGTTATGTTATGGTTTACACAGCATAGTGGGGATACTGGGTGTAATCCGTGGTTTAAAAGAAATTTTCTTAAAACCAAAGTAGAGTTGAAGAGATAAAATTTAAATAAAGAAAAAATTTTTTTAAAACCGCGGATATCAAAAGTATTCGCGGTTTTTTTTTGACTGTTATAAATTATGAAAAACCTTAAGAAACTTTACAATATTCTGGATAAGTGGAAACCATTCTATATATTGTCAGGAGTGCTATTAATACTTTCGACATTTATTAGAATGCTTGAGCCAAAGGTTTTACAAATTGCTATAGATAAGATTATAGTTTATTTTCAAAGCGGTAAGGAAACAGTGCAGGTATCAGAAGATTGGATAACAGATCTGTTTTACAATTTTCTCCCGGAGTTAAAAATAGAAAACTTAGATGCCATACTTATTTATCTTGGAATAATTTTTTTAGTGATTTCTTTAATGAGGGGATTGTCTATGTTCTTCTCGAGTGCGATCACAGCATCGTCAACAGAAAAAGCAACAAAGAAACTTCGTGACAGGTTATTTTCTCATATTCAGGCATTGCCGATTGCTTATCACTCTGAAACACCAACAGGTGAGTTGATACAAAGATGTACAGGTGATGTGGAGACTGTCAGAAAATTTGCTTCGACACAAGTTGTTGAAGTGTTAAGAATGGTAGCAATTTTTAGTTCAGCATTCTTTATGATGGTTACGATTAATACAACGTATGCTTTTATTGCTATAGTGTTGGTTCCGTTTATAGCAATTGGTTCTGTTGTCTTTTTTAGAAAAGAAAGTAAAGTCTGGAACCAGCATGAAAAAGAACAAGATAAATTATCAGTAATGGTTCAGGAGAATCTCTCAGGCATAAGAGTGGTGAAAGCTTTTGCAAAAGAGAAACATGAAATGGATAAGTTCACTAAACAAAACCTGGAGAAAAGAAAATGGGGAATTAAACTGCTTAGACTTCACACATTTTTCTGGCCCTTGTCTGATTTTCTTGTGTATACACAAATAGCAATTTCAGTTTTTGCGGGGGGATTCTTTGCGTTGACAAACCAAATATCTGTCGGTGAGTTTGTTGCCTTCTATTCTTATGCAATGCTGGTTACGTGGCCAATGAGAAGATTAGGACAACTTGTTAGTGAAATGGGTATGACAAGTATTGCGATAAAGAGAATTTATTCGATACTTGATTTTGAAGCTGAAGATTATTCCGGTTCAAAATATAAAGAAAAAAAATTAGAAGGTAATATTGAATTTCAGAATGTCATGTTCAGGTACGACAAGAAATTAGACGAGCATGTTCTGAAAGGTATAAGTTTTAGTGTAAAGAAGGGTGAGAAGATTGCATTGTTGGGACCAACAGGGTCCGGGAAATCTACTATAATCTCACTATTGATGAGATTCTTTGAACCAGGCAAAGGATTAATTAGTATCGATGGGAAGCCATTGAAAACTTATTCAAAAGAATATCTTAGAAGTAGGATAGGGGTTGTTCTTCAAAAACCATTTTTATTTACAACTACTATAAAAGATAATATTTCATACAGTAAACCCGGTTCTCAATTGGATGATGTTATCGATTATTCAAGGGTAGCACAGATACATGATATTATAACTGATATGTTTCCTGAGTCGTATGATACAGTTGTTGGCGAAAAAGGTGTTACGCTATCGGGTGGACAGAAGCAAAGAGTTACTATTGCAAGAACATTACTCAAGGATCCGGATATACTAATACTCGATGATTCAACATCATCCGTTGATACTGAGACGGAATTTGAAATACAAAAAGCATTGAGACAGCTTATGAGAGGCAAGACAACATTCATTATTGCTCACAGGATTACCTCTATTCAGGATGCTGACAGAATCATTATTCTTGATAAAGGTAAGATAGTTGAATCCGGAACCCATGATGAACTTTTAAAACAAAAGGGTTTTTACAGAAAGATATTTGATATACAGGTTTCCATTGAAGAAGAAATAGAAAAGGAAGTTCTTACATAGTAAAAATGATCACATGTGAAATGTTAAAATGTTAATCTACAAAACTACATTAAAAATTTTATGGGAGCAAAAATAACAACATTTGGAGAATTGGACGATCGGGCATTGTCACAACTCAAGAATTGTGCAGTGAAAGCCGATTATGCAGTTCTATGTGCTGATCATCATGTCGGGTACAGTCAACCGATTGGTGGGGTGGTTGCCTACAGAGATCTTATAAGCCCATCAGGGGTAGGTTTCGACATCGGCTGTGGTAATAAAGCTGTTATGACGGATGTAATGGTGAGAGATGTTAACGTAGCTAAAATAATGGATGAAATTACCAGACAGATAGGTTTTGGACTTGGCAGACCTAACCCTAAACCCATTGATCATCCCGTGCTTGATAAAATAAGTGTTGCTGAATTTACTCCGCAAAGAAAACTAATCAAGTTAGCTCAGGAGCAGCTTGGTACTGTCGGCAGTGGGAACCATTATGTCGATCTTTTCGAAGATGAAGAGAAAAGATTATGGGTAGGTGTTCATTTTGGTTCGAGAGGGTTTGGTCATAAAACAGCAACAGGATTTATGGCATTATCACAGGGTAAAACATTCGATGATAGAGTAAGAGAAAAAGGTATGGATAGTCCTCCAATACTTTTTCAAGTTAAAAGTGAAATAGGTCAGGACTATATTTATGCTATGAAATTAGCTGGTGAATATGCTTATGTCGGAAGAAACACGGTTGTGGAAAAAGTTTTAGAAATACTAGGGGCAAAATCTATTTATGAAGTTCATAACCACCATAATTTTGCCTGGCAGGAGAAACATTTCGGTGAAGAGTACTGGATAATCAGAAAAGGTTGCACTCCTGCATTTCCAGGACAAGAATCTTTTATAGGCTCTAATATGAGAGATATATCTTATATAATTGAAGGATACGATAGTGGTGTTTCCAGAAAAGCATTATATTCAACAGTGCATGGAGCTGGAAGAGTTCTATCAAGAACTAAGGCTGCAGGAAGAAGAAGATGGATAAAAGGAAAAAGAAAACATATGACTGGAGGAGTTGTTGATTTTAAAAAAGTAAAAAGTGAAATGAAAAAAAAAGGCATTGAACTTCGAGGAGGAGGTGCTGATGAAGCACCCGAAGTATACAAAAAATTAACAGATGTTTTAAGTTATCATAAAGACACGTTAAGTATTTTACACAGTTTGAAACCAATAGGAGTAGCAATGGCGGGTGAAGATGTATATGATCCATTTATAGATTAATAAATTTAACTTTTTAAAAACATGTCAGAATTGAAAGAGAAACAGTTTAAAACAAAAGGAGCTCTTTACCCTTTTTTAAAAAGAATTTTTGTGTACAGTTTCAAATATAAGAAATGGATAGCAGGCTTTATCGTATTCGTTTTGTTGGTAGCAGCTGTTGAAGCTGCTTTTCCAATAGTATGGCTAAATCTGATTGATAATGTTATAGTTCCCTTAATTGAGGGAAGAAATAATATTCTTGCAGCAGGTCGGGAGATAGATACATCAGGATTGTGGTCGTACACGGTTATTTTCTTTATTCTTGGCATAATACTTGCCCTTAGTGTGTACGCTTTCATTAGCTTTGCGGGTAGAATTCAAGAGTATGTTATGTACGATATTCGACAGGATATGTTTAACAAACTTCAGAAGTTGTCATTTTCATTTTATGACAAATCTGCAGTTGGGTGGTTAATATCAAGAATAACTTCTGACTCTGTAAAAGTAACAGAGCTTATTTCCTGGGGAATGATAGAAGTTGTTTGGGGTACAGGAATGATCGTTTTTTGTTTACTAGCAATGTATTTATATAATTGGAAGCTTGCCTTAATAGTAACAATTACGATACCTATCTTGACGATTGTTTCCTTTAGAATTCGTATGTTGATACTTCGATATTCGAGAGAATCAAGAAAACATAATAGTGAGATAACAGCAAGTTTTAATGAGCATATTAGTGGAGTTGAAGTTAATAAAAGTTTAGTGCAAGAGGAAAGAGCAAGCAATGAATTTGACGAATTAAGCGAAAAGATGAGAATAGCATCATATAAATCATCTTTCTACATGGCTGTTTATTTACCGCTCGTTATATTTCTTGGTTCATGTGCAGCAGCTATTATAATTTATTATGGTGGTCACATGGTTTTGACTTTACCCCCGGGCATCACTGTTGGAATGCTTGCGGCATTTTTTGGTTATGCCACACTTATTTACGAACCAATTTTGGATATATCAAGATTCTATGCTCAAGCTCAAGGTAGCCTATCAGCAGGCGAGAGGATCTTTTCACTTTTAGATGCCAAGGTTCAAATAAGAGATGATAAAGAAGCCACAGATTTTTATAAGATTAAAGGGGATATTGAGTTTGAAGATGTATCATTCTATTATCATAGGGGTAAACCTGTAATTGAAAACATGAGTTTCAAAATTAATGCTGGTGAATCGGTGGCTCTTGTAGGTGAAACGGGAGGCGGTAAATCTACAATAATTAATCTTATCGGTAGATTCTATGAACCTACGGGAGGGATTATTAAGATTGACAATGAGAATTACATGACAAAGACTATTAAAAGCCTTAGGAATCAATTAGGAGTTGTTTTACAAACCCCTCATTTATTTTCTGGTTCAGTCAGGGATAATATAAAATATGGGAAAGAAGATGCTACGGATGTAGAAATAATTGAATCCTTAAGGATGATTGGACGAAGTGATTACATTAACCGTCTTAATGAGAATGTTGGAGAGGGTGGCGAAAACCTTTCAATGGGCGAGAGACAAATAATCTCCTTTGCAAGGGCGGTGCTTGCAGATCCGAGAATATTCATAATGGATGAGGCGACTTCTTCTGTTGATACTTTGACAGAATCAAGAATACAGAATGGAATAAATAAATTGATTGAAGGCAGAACCTCAATAATTATTGCACACAGGTTATCTACTATTAAAAACTGTGATAGAATTATTGTTATTAAAGCTGGAAAGATTATTGAAGATGGGAGTCACAAAGAACTTATGAGAAGAAAGAAAGACTATTATAATTTGTACACACGCCAGTTGAGAGAGCAGAGAGAAAAAGAAATGCTTCAAGTGATTTAGTGATATTTTGCTTAGCGATGTAATTCACTTTTGATAACTTATTTTGTGAATGATTAAAACTCCTAATAAAAAATTTATATGTCATCAATAATACTAGATTCTGTAACATTTTATTATACTTCTCCCGAAGAAATATTGTTCGATAACTTAACGCTTAATATTAGCACGGATTGGAAGTTAGGACTCATAGGAAGAAATGGAAGAGGTAAAACAACTTTTCTCAATTTGATTAACAAAAGTATCACGCCCGTTAAGGGAAACGTTTACACTGATGTTAACACAAATTACTTTCCTTATTATCCTGCTAATCTTAATAGTAGTACATTGAATGTTATTAAAGAGAACATAGCACCGTTTGCGTTCTTAGAAACTAAAATGAATTTACTAACTTCTAAAAACGATAAAAAAAGTATAGGAGAGTATGGTGAAACTCTTGAAAAGTACCAGGAATTGAATGGATATGAAATTGATTCAATGATAGAAAAAGAATTTGATGAATTGGGAATGAGCTTCAATTTATTAAGTAGAGATTTCAGCTCGCTGAGTGGTGGTGAACAAACAAGGTCACTGTTGGTTTCCTTATTCTTGAAGAAAGATAGTTTTGCTTTAATCGATGAACCAACTAACCATCTCGATATGGAAGGAAGACAAGCTTTAGGTAAATACCTGTCTAAGAAAAATGGATTTATTGTGGTGTCACACGATCGTTATTTTTTAGATCTCTGTGTTGATCATATTATTTCAATAAATAAAAATGATGTTAGGATCAGTAAAGGGAATTACAGTCAATGGAAATATAACTCAGATTTAGAAGAAGAATATGAGAAAAGAAAGAATAATAAACTTAATAGAGAAATAAAATCACTTGAGGTTGCGGCAAAAAAAAGAAGACAATGGTCTGATAAGAAGGAAAAAGAAATTACAGGTTCAGGTGATAAAGGTTATATAAGTCACAGGTCTGCTAAACTAATGAAACGAGCTTTAAATATTGAATCAAGAGTTAACAAAAAACTAGGACAGAAAAAAGCTTTATTGAAAAACTTTGAAAAAGAACGTAATCTTAAATTACATAAAAAACCAAAATCTATAAAAAAACTAATTTCTATTAGCAATGCTCATTTGAAATTAGGAAACAAAGTTGTTTTAGAAGATTTTTCACTAACAGTTAACGAGGGTGACAGGGTTGCAATTATCGGTGTAAATGGGTGCGGTAAGACAACGTTAGTAAAAATTCTTATTGGGGAACTCAAGTTAGACGAAGGATTGTTATTTAAACCGAATTTTGTAAATATATCTTGTGCAAGACAGAATCCATTATGGAATAAGGGATCTTTGAGAAAATATTTAATAGACGAGAGTATTAATGAATCAAAGTTTAGAAATATTATGGGGGTATTAGGAGCAACCGGAAATTTATTTGAGAGACCTTTAGAAAGTTTCAGTAAAGGAGAATTAAGAAAAGTCGAATTGTGTAAGTCATTTTTAGAACCATATAAGCTTTTAATATGGGATGAACCATTGAACTACCTTGATGTGATGAGCAGAGAGCAAATAGAGAAAGTAATATTAAAACACAAACCGACTATGATATTTACAGAACATGATAAAATATTTATTGAAAAAATTGCAACACATATTATTAAACTAAATTAATAAATTATTTTCTTCAAAAAATTTTGTTAAATTTAGCGTTTCAAATCTCAAACTAATTTTAATAAATTGAAATTGACTCTTACAGAAAGGATAATGATCTGATGAAGTTTTCCGACATGAAATATAAGAGACCGGATATGACGGTTCTAAAGATTGAGTTCCAATCTTTAATAAACAAATTCAGCACAGCAAACAGCTGTGATGAGCAAAGAGATATCATAAATGAAATAAATGTACTGAGAATAAATTATGAATCAATGATGTCGATGGCATTTATACATTATTCAATTGATACTAACAATAAATCTTACGATGAAGAGCAGGATTTTTTTGATGATAACAATCCTATCTATAAGAATCTTATTACTGAATTCTATAAAGCTCTTACAACTTCTAAGTATAGAAATCAGCTTGAAAAACATTTTGGGAAATATTTATTTACAATTGCTGATATTGAATTGAAAACATTTGCACCACAAATAATTGATGATCTTAAAAAAGAAAATCATTTGGCGAGTAAATATGTTAAACTTATAGCCTCCGCGAAGATAATGTTTGAAGGTAAAGAAAGAAATCTTCAGGAATTACATCCGTTTATGGAATCCCCTAAAAGAAGCATAAGGAAAAGTGCGTTTGACGCTTACTGGGGATTCTTTGAAAAGAATTCTGAAGAGTTAGACATCTTGTTTGATGAACTTGTTAAACTGAGAGATGGTATGGCGAAAAAACTTGGTTATAAAAACTTTATTGATTTAGGATATGCAAGAATGCGTAGATCAGATTATGATTACAAAATGGTTGCAAGATTCAGACAACAAGTTAGGGATTTCATCGTTCCTATCGCGTCTCATCTCAGGGAAAGGCAACGTAATAGATTAGGACTTGATTCATTGAAAGCGTATGATTTACCGATCCAGTTTAAATCTGGAAATGCAAAACCGAAAGGTTCTCCCGAATGGATTGTAAAGAATGGAAAAGAAATGTATAAAGAGTTATCGCAAGAGACCAGTGAATTTTTCAATTTTATGATTGATAATGATTTGATGGATTTATACAGTCGCAAAGGAAAAGCAGACATGGGATATTGTGATTATATACCTAAATATAAGAGTCCATTTATTTTTGCAAACATGGATGGTACGGAAGGAGATATAACTGTTTTAACACATGAAGCCGGTCATGCTTTTCAATCATACTTGAGCAGAGACATTGAGATAAAAGAATACACTGATCCCACTTCGGACTCTGCTGAAATTCATTCAATGAGCATGGAATTTCTTACATGGCCATGGATGAAATTGTTTTTTGAAGACGACACAGAAAAATTTAAATTTAGTCATATCAACGGATCGATACTTTTTCTACCTTATGGTGTGTTAGTAGATGAGTTTCAGCATTTTGTATATGAAAATCCAGACATCACTCCTGCAGAAAGGAAAAGAAAATGGAGAGAGTTAGAGAAGATTTATATACCAACATGTGATTTTGATGGTAATGAGTTTCTGGAAAATGGTGGCAGATGGCAAAGGCAGGGGCATATTTATGAAGTTCCGTTTTACTATATTGATTATTGTTTGGCTCAGATTTGTGCGTATCAATTCTGGCAAAAAGCCAAAGAGAATCAAGAAAAGGCTACGAAGGATTATATCAGGTTATGCAAAGCAGGTGGAAGAGGATCGTTTCTAGAACTTGTAAGAATCGCTGATATAAAATCACCCTTTGGAAATGGATGTTGCGAGTCTCTTATAAGAGATGTTGAAAATTGGCTTGGAGGAATTGAGGACACAAAACTTTAGGAACAAACGGGTAGAATTCAAAATATTCTGTATCTTGTATTGCAATCTTTCCTTGCTGTTAAAATTCATAAATATTATCTTTAGTTTCGAATTACATCAAATGTCCTTACCTTAAAGACTTTGTCATAGTTGAATTATGATGTAATTTTAAATTAATAGACTTGTAAGACACATATGATAAGAGAACGGAAACATGACCTTGATTGGTTGAGGGTCATAGCCATTATCCTTCTGCTGTTTTTTCATACAGGGATGGTTTTTATCAGCTGGACATGGTATTTTATGCAAGATACTCATACAAGCGTTTTTTTTGATGAATTCACATTGTTCCTGTCAAATTGGCGAATGGCACTTTTGTTTTTAATTTCAGGAGCGGGTACATTGTTCGCTCTCGGATTTCGCAGCGGAAGGCAATATCTTAAAGAGCGAATATTAAGATTGTTAATACCTTTGATATTTGGAATATTGATTGTTATCCCACCTCAGATATATTATGAACTCCTAAATCACGGCAGAGTATTTTCGAATTATTTAGATTTCAATTATCAGTATTTGAAAGGTGGGCTTTATCCGCTTGGGGATTTCAGCTGGCACCATCTCTGGTTTATTGGATATCTCTTTTTATATTCATTTTTTGCATTGCCTTTATTTTTATTTTTAAGAAGTGAAAAAGGTAAGGTTGTAGTAATGAAGATTGCTGATTTTTTAGAAAAAAAAGGTGCTATATACCTTCTCATTATTCCGTTAGTAATTGTTCAGATTTTATTAAGAGATAAGTTTTCCGGTTTTCATAATCTCATTGACGATATGGCAAACTTCACATTGTTCTTTTTATTTTTTATTTACGGTTTTATAATCTGCTCCGATGAAAGGCTGTGGGAATCAATTGAAAAACAACGCAGGATGTCGTTGGTTTTTGCAATGGTTTTTTATTTGTTATCGTTTTTTGAGCGATTATATTTCGGAGGGGTGCTGGGATATTATGGGTACTGGTTTATTCAGACGGCTGTCTCCTGGTTTTGGGTTATAGCAATCATAGGTTATGGCAGGCGGTATTTAAATTTCAAAACAAAATTTCTAAGCTATGCCAACGAAGGAATCTATCCTTTTTATATACTTCATCAGACGGTTTTGATCATATTAGCTTTTTATATTATTAAATGGGATACTTCAATTTATTTTAAGTATATAGTTTTAAGTCTGTCAACCCTACTGATTTGTGTAGTGGTTTATGATTTTGTTATTAAAAGAAACAACTATATTAGGGTACTTTTTGGAATGAGGTTAAATAAAAAGACGTGACCTTTTCGTTATTCATTTGGAAAACCAGATAGCTCATCAGTTAATCGTCTTTTTTTAATTGAAATCGAAATTGCTATAATAATAAGTTTACAATCTTTAAATGAATTTTATTAGATGTATAACTTGTTAACATTTTTAAAAATTATTATTAATCACAAATAGAAAGGATAAAATAGAAATAATGAAGTTTAGCGAATTTAAATATACACGACCGAATATTGAAGAAATTAAGAAAAAACTCAGTTCTTATATATCTGAACTACGAAATGCTGCGAGTTCTGATTTACAAATAAATATTATAGACCAGATAAATGAAGTGAGGACAGAATTTCTTACAATGAGTAAGATTGCAAGTATTAGATATACAATGGATACAACTGATAAATACTATGAAGAAGAACAAAAATATTTTGACAGATCATCACCTGTTTATAGTGAATTAATGCATGAGTATTATTCTTCTTTAATAACTTCGAAGTTTAGAGATGAACTAGAAAGCAGATTCGGAAAGCATTTGTTAGATATTACATCGGTCGCTGTTAAAACAATGAGTCCTGAGATTATCGATGATTTAATAATCGAAAATAATCTATGCAGAGAATACAGAAAATTATTAGCTTCGGCAAAGATAATGTTTGATGGTAAGGAAAGAAATCTCGCTGGCTTAAGTCCATTTACATCATCAACAGACAGAGAAATAAGACATGCATCCAGTACTGCGAAGTGGAAATTCTTTTCTGATAACAGTGATGAGTTTGACAGGATATATGATGATTTAGTAAAGGTACGCGATCGTATTGCAAGAAAACTTGGTTTTAAGAATTTTGTAGAGCTTGGTTATGCTCGTATGAACAGAACTGATTATGATTCTAAAGATGTGTCAGGATTTAGAAAGCTGATTAAAGATTACGTTGTACCCGTTGTTAGAAAATTTAGAAATAAACAAAGACAACGTTTGGGTTTAGAAGAACTTAAATATTATGATGAAGGTTTATTATTTAAATCAGGAAATGCTTCCCCAAAAGGTTCGGAGAAGTGGATAATAAAACAAACAAAAAAAATGTATGAAGAGCTTTCTCCAACAACGAATGAGTTTTTTGATTTCATGACCGAAAACGAATTAATGGATCTTCATAATAGAAGTGGGAAAGCAGCGGGTGGTTACTGTTCATTTTTAAAAAAATACAAGAGCCCTTTTATATTCGCGAATTTTAACGGAACGGAAGATGATGTAAGAGTTCTAACTCATGAAGCAGGACACGCATTCCAACTGTATAAAAGTAAAGATTTTGAAGTTCCCGAGTATATTTCTCCAACATTAGAGGCATGTGAAATTCACTCGATGAGCATGGAATTTCTTACCTGGCCCTGGATGGATGAAATTTTTGATGGGGACGTCAATAAATTCAAATATTTTCACCTGACTCGTTCTATATATTTCTTGCCCTACAGTGTAACAGTAGATGAGTTTCAACATTATATTTATGAAAACCCTGACATGACTCCCGCAGCAAGAAAACAGTATTGGAGAGTATTGGAGAATAAATATATACCCGGCAAAGATTATGATGATAATGATTTTTTACAAAATGGTGGTTACTGGCAAATGCAAAGACACATTTATGAAAGACCATTCTATTATATCGATTATTGTCTTGCAGAAATTTGTGCTTACCAGTTTTGGCAAAAATCCCTGGATGATAGAGGTGAAACCCTTAAAGATTACATAAGTCTTTGTAAAGCAGGTGGCAGTAAATCCTTTCTTGATCTTGTTGAGTTTGCTAATATAAAATCGCCCTTTGAAGAAAGCACTTTAAAGAGTCTGTTACCAATCATCGAGAATTTCTTAAATGATTTTGATGAAGCAAAGCTAAATTAAGCTCGCTTCCTTATAATATTAGTATTTTATCTTTATTGATTTTATACACAATGTGAGATATATTAGTCTTTGCAAACGCGGTTAACCATTCTCCGTATTAATGAAACTATTCAAAACCTTATCCACCTGGATATTCATTTCCGGAATTGTTTTATCGTTTTATGTAGGGCAGTATGTTCCCCCTACATGGACAATTGAGAAGATTACTCTGGATATTGAAATAGATGAAACCGGCAAAGAGTATTTCATTTATAAAGAAGAGCCAAAATATCTTAGTTCAATAAAATCAATTAAAGAGTCTTTACTGCAACCCGATGCTATAAATGATTTAGCAAAAAGAAATGAATCACCTCTTGTAAAAGAAGACTTTGTTTATGAAACAAAAGAGGTTGATGGTGTATCTCAGAATATTTACTATCAATTAATTGCAAATC
Source organism: uncultured Ignavibacteriaceae bacterium (assembly GCA_964472195.1). Classification (GTDB taxonomy): domain Bacteria; phylum Bacteroidota; class Ignavibacteria; order Tepidaquicellales; family Tepidaquicellaceae; genus BS750m-G4. Next base: position 45,787 of record CAYYJH010000008.1, read on the forward strand.
GGCATTGGGGCTTTTGGTCTTTGCTCCCAGCATTAATTGCAATTTTGTTATGCTGGCAGACAAAAGAACCCATTACTGCATTGTTTGCTGGAATACTTTGTGGTGCATTATTACTCGGTAGATTTGATATTACCGAAGAAGTTCTTTTGCCATCGATAGGAACGGAAAGTGCTGCCGGGATATTGATTTTGTATTTATGGCTTCTTGGGGGTTTATTGGGTATCTGGTCGAAGACTGGGGCGGCGCATGCATTTGCTGAGTTAATGGCAAAACATTTTGTTAAGGGTCCCCGTTCAGCTAAATTAGTATCCTGGATGCTGGGAGTGATTTTTTTCCAGGGCGGGACTATGAGTACAGTTTTAGTAGGGACTACCGTAAAACCGATTGCTGACAAACAGAAAATAAGTCATGAAGAATTGTCATACGTAGTTGATTCTACTGCTTCACCAATTGCATCGCAATTAGCATTCAATGCCTGGCCCGGTTATGTGCAAGCATTTATTTTTGTAGCAGGGGTTTCGTGGCTTGCTACGGAAGCTGATAGGATAACATTCTTCTTTAAAAGTGTTCCGTTTTGTTTTTATGCAATATTCGCAGTAACAGGGACATTACTCCTTTCACTTGAAAAAGTCCCTTTGGTTGGAAAGCAAATGCGCCAGGCTATAAATAGAGCCAGGGGGACAGGAGAGTTAGATGCCCCGGATGCAAAACCATTAAGTGCTAAAGAACTTTATATAGAAAATGTACCCAAAGGTTATAAACCACACGTCCTTGAATTCTTTATACCACTGGGTTTAATTATTTTTATTTCGATAGGAACGTTTATTACAGAAGGTTCACCGCAGATTAGATGGGCTTTTGGTATAGCAGTAATTGTTGCTTTGTTCTCTGCACTCGCTCGAGGAATGAAGCTCACAGCAATAATGTCAGGGTTTGTTGATGGACTTAAAGGGGTTGTTGGAGGTTCTGTTATTTTATTGTTGGCAATTGTTATTGGTCTTATTAGTAAAGAAGCTGGAGGCGGAACATATCTTGTTGAACTTTTAGGTCAGCAAACCCCTTACTGGATATTACCTGTAATGCTGCAAGTAATGACAATGGTAATTGCTTTTTCGACTGGAACCAGTTGGGGAACATATGCTATAGCCTTTCCTCTCGCAATGCCTCTTTCATGGGCAATAGCTAATTCCCAGGGGTTAGCACATCCGGAATTTTTTATGACGATATGTTTTGCTACTGTTATGGATGGAAGTGTATACGGGGACCAGTGTTCACCAATTTCTGATACAACTGTACTAAGTTCCATGAGTACAGGCTGTGATCTTATGGATCATGTTAAGACTCAGATACCCCAAGCTACTATTGCTGCTGTATTGGCAGCAATTATGTGGACAGCTGTGACGATTATCTTTGCTTCGTAAGAGTGTCGGATGTAATAAAACTAATGACTTTTTAATGCAAGTATAACTTCATTATTTAGAATTTTTATATTGTAAGAATTTTGAAAGACAAAAAAGAAATAATTAAACATTTTGAACATCAGGTTCAGAGGTTAAATGACCGACTGAAATTTTTAGAAATAAGGAGTGACAGATATTCGTGGAATAGGCTTAAGATATTTATTTTGTTTATAGTAATTAGTGTGTTATCATTTTTATATGCGGGGTCTATTATTGGTTGGCTTGTAATAGCGTTTGGTTTAGGTTTATTCAGTGTAACGGTTCATTTCCATAATAAAGTTTTGTATGCAATTTCAAGATATAAAATATACATCGGTATAAAGTTATCAAACCTGGCTAGGTGTAAACTTAATTGGGAGAATATACCTAAATCAATAGAGCCAACAATAAATATTCACCCATTTGAAGCAGATCTGGATATAATAGGTAATAAATCCTTACACAGGCTTATAAACACATCTCATTCAAAAGAAGGATGTGATGTCTTACGAAAATATCTATTAGAAACCAATCCAAAATATTCAGAAGTAATTGAAAGGCAGCAGTTAATTAAAGAGTTAGCCCCTCTTGCTTTGTTTCGTGATAAGTTTTTACTGAAGGCTGTTTCTGTTTCCAGAAAAAGATTCGATGGTGAAAAAATACTTATTTGGTTAAACAACATTGTTAAAGTAAAATCCAACAGTTCTTTATTATACATTAGTTCATTTTTAGTTTTTTCGTATGTAATCCTCTTTGTACTTTTTTCGCTTGGCTTCATCCCGGCTGTGTGGCTGTTGCCTTTTGTATTATATTTGATCGTATATACATGGTTTAGTAAAAAGTCTGAGGAATTATTTAAAGCAACCGAACTGATTAATGATGAGTTAAGTAAAATCAGAATATTGTTTGAGCATGTAGAGGATATCCCGGTTTATAAAAAAAGTAAACTCGAAGAAATTCTTCACGCTTTCCTGGAGTGTGAATTAAAGCCATCCCAATTATTAAAAAAACTGGAAAAGCTGTCATTGATGACTAATGCAAGAGGAAATCCTTTCATGAAAATTATTTTAAATGCGCTAACGCCATGGGATTTTTATCTTCTTATCAATCTAACAAAATATAAAAACGAATTAAAAAAACATCTAACAGATTGGTTAAATACTTTATATGAATTGGAAGCATTGAACTCACTTTCAAATTTTACATACCTTAATCCAGAATATAGCTTTCCGGAAATTTCAGAGAATAAGAATAGTAAGAGTGTTTTATATTCAAAAAAAATGGGGCATCCTTTGATTCCTTTTGATGTTAAGGTAACTAATGATTTTTCTCTACAAAAAAAGAATGAAGTATTAATTATTACCGGTTCAAATATGTCCGGCAAGAGTACGTTTTTAAAAACCATAGGGGTGAACTTATGTTTGGCATATGCGGGTGCTCCAGTAAATGCAGAGGTGTTTGAGGTGTCGTTGTTTCGATTGTTCACATGTATAAAAGTATCGGATTCGATTACAGATGGAATATCTTATTTCTATGCGGAGGTCAAGCGATTAAAAGATCTGCTTAATGAACTCGAAAAGTCAAGTACAAAGCCTTTATTTTTTTTGATAGATGAAATATTTAGCGGAACAAATAATAAGGAACGGTCTATCGGTAGCCGTGCTTATTTGAAAACCATATCAAGAATGAACACCTTTGGTGTCGTAGCAACACACGATCTGAATCTTATTGAATTAGAAAATGAGATTAACAGTATCACAAATTATCATTTCAGAGAGGAGATTATAAACGGTATGATGGTGTTTGATTATAAATTACACACGGGTCCTTGCCCGACTACAAATGCAATTAAAGTTATGCAGTTGGCAGGTTTACCAATAACTTTTGAAAAATGATTCATTGACTTTTATACAAAGTTGAACTTCTTTAAATTAAATAATTGAAACCAACTCTATAACAAAAGTTTTTGACCAACAGTAAGGATAAAGATAAGGTAATATCAAGTATAGCGGTATCATTTCTGTTTTTAGGCTTCATCTGGCTTATTAAGATCTTTGAAATATATACAGGATTTGAGCTCGTAACCTTTGGAGTTTATCCACGGAAAGTTTCGGGATTAATAGGTGTTCTAACTTCACCTTTAATACACTCCGATTTTTCACATCTTATATCCAATTCGATAACTCTCTTTGTTCTCATGTTTGTTCTGTTCTATACTTATCGGAAGTCTGCTATTAGAGTATTTTTTATTGTTTACATTTTTAGCGGGTTATCGGTATGGATATTGGGGCGAGCAGCTTATCATATTGGAGCAAGTGGATTGGTTTATGGATTACTCAGTTATCTTTTTTTTATTGGTGTTTTGAGAAAAGATAGAAGGTCAATAGCTCTTTCTTTGTTGGTTACGTTTCTATACGGAGGTTTAGTATGGGGTGTTTTACCGATTGATCCTGAAGTCTCATTTGAATCTCATTTATTGGGAGCAATTGCTGGAGCTGTCTGTGCCTTAATATTTCGTAAAACAGACCCGGTTATTAAATACGATTGGGAGTATGAAGAAGAGGAGGAGGAGGAAGATGATGATGAAAACAAAGATGGATTTTATCTCGAAGAAGATGCTGAGCAGACATCTTTTGATGAAGACATTTATTATGACGAAGTATTGGAAAGATTAAAAAAGAAAGGAAACAAAGATAAATAATAAATTAAGGTTCAAAGATTTGGATAAAACAAACGTTAAGAGTTTTAAAAACAATTGGAAGATTTTCTGGAGTGAAAAAACATTCAAGTTTCAATTACCCATTACAATTGTAATGCTTTTCTTAACACTTCATTTCTTTTCTCAGTTGTTAATTTTCATTGAACAACGACCGGGAGCTGTTCTTAATGATCCCATTTTAAATCTCTTTAATCCGGTTAGGTTAGATTGGATAATTTTTTCTCTTATATATATATCAATACTTACAGGATTACTTTCCCTTCTTAAATACCCTCAATATTTTTTAATTGCAATCCAGACATACATATTGATGAATTTATTTAGAATGATATCGATGTATGTTGTTCCACTTGATCCACCACTTGGAACACTTGATTTAATGGACCCGCTAATCTTTGTTGTAGGAACCGGGACACCGATAACAAAAGATTTATTCTTTTCAGGACACACCTCTACAATGTTTCTGTTAAGTCTAACTGCGGTGAATAAAAAACTGAAAATTATTTTTTTAATAAGCACTTTTCTTGTGGGTTTTCTTGTTGTTTTGCAGAAAGCTCATTATACGATTGATGTTATTGTTGCACCTTTCTATGCATATACCAGCTACAAAATAATTTATTATCTACAAAAGAAATTGCTGCCTGGTTATTTTAAGAATAGGTAAATTTGTAAGTCACTATTGCAGAAACGATAAAGACTTTTAAGCAATAATAATCTTTAATATGATTGTGACATTTACTATTTTGCATCAATCTTAATTCTTTAATAAATAAATATGGAAAAAGAAAATACAGAAACAAATTTAGACCCATGTCTTTCATTATTGTGGTGGATGCTCAAAGATGTTAGGGAGGTGACCCTGAAAGGGATTGAGGGGCTTTCTAAGGAACAGCTCTTTCAACCACCCGTTGAAAGTGAGTATCCCATTGGAGCATACATTATGCATCTTGCAGAAGCTGAAGTTTTCTGGCTTCAAGTATTAACAGGAACAAAAGTTGACAAAGAAATAAAAAAGAGAATATATTATGATAGTTGGATGAGTCCATCGAAAAGTGATGCTGAAAGTCCAAGAGCACCCCTTGAAGTTAATGAGTATTTAGAAGCTATCGATGTAGTAAGAAAGCTTCTAAAGAAACATCTGTTTTCACTTAAAGATGCTGACCTTGATGGATTTGTAGTGCAGCGAAGGAAAGATGGTGAACATAAGATTTCAAGGAAGTGGATAATTTATCATCTTATTGAACACGAGGCGCACCATCGTGGACAGATGATGCTCTTAATTCGAAAAGCAGGATTTAAAAAGAGTTAATCGGTAGAAAATAAGATGAAAAAAAGATGTGAGTGGTGTTTGTCGAGCGATTTAATGATTGAATACCATGATAAAGAATGGGGCGTTCCTTTGCATGATGATAAAAAGCTGTTTGAATATTTGTTGTTGGATGCTTTCCAGGCAGGGTTAAGCTGGAGTACGATCATTAACAAAAGAAAAAATTTTGCAAAGGCTTTTGATGGATTCGATGTTGTTAAGATTTCGAGATACAGGGATGGAAAAATTCAAAAACTCCTTAGTGATGCGGGTATCATTCGAAACAGGTTAAAGATTCATGCTGCAGTTAGCAATGCAAAAGTGTTTCTGAATGTACAAAAGGAGTTTGGAAGTTTTGATAAATATATATGGCAATTTGTGAAAAGTAAGCCACTTGTAAATAAATGCAAAACTCTAAAGGATATTCCTGTTTCGACTAAAGAATCGGATGCTATGAGTAAAGATTTGAAAGCGAAAGGGTTTAGATTTGTTGGAACAACTATTTGCTATGCATTTATGCAAGCAGCAGGAATGGTTAATGATCACATTGACAAGTGCTTCAGATACAAAGAACTCAAGAGGTTGAGATAAATTGAGAAT
>CAYYJH010000009.1:0-48490 GCA_964472195.1 uncultured Ignavibacteriaceae bacterium
AGATTAGAAAAATTTGAATTATTATCCTGAATTAAAAACGTTGCTGTTTCTGAAGAAGCATTACCAAATCTAAATTTCAAATCAATGTTACTTCCATCCACATATCCTCTGAGTTCTTTGTTAAACACATAACTCTCACCTGTTCCTACCCTTTGACTTAACCACAGCGTTCCGGTCGAACCCAGGTTGTTCACTTCGGGTTCTTCAAAGAATCTGTCATTGAAATATGAAACAGGTGTTAAGTTGGGTATGTTTGGTGAGTTTACTGCTAACATTCTTAATCCGTTCCCACCTCCATAAGTTATCCAGTAATAATTCGACGTCGAGTAATGATTGATATAATGTGTATACTTTGCATTCGCGGTATCATACTCCCAATCGTTTGGACTTCTTCCATAAAAAAGAATGTAATCATTGTCATCAAAGCTGTTGTCATCTTCTCCTTCTACGTATATCCTGTTTTCGATTAAATCAGTTTGTACAGGAATACTATTATCATATGGCAGTTCTTTTCCTCCATTCCCATATATCTTTATCGTCTTCGGGTCTATGTTGTTTACATTTATTCCGGCATTTAATAAAAAATTTTTATCAATCTTGTACATCCCGGATTCCTTTACTTCTATTTTGTAAAAGTCCCCGCTCGCAAGAACGCTGTTCTGAATAGGAGGATTTTCCTTTATTGAATTGAATTCGATTGTTGACCAGTTCTTTGCTGCATCTGAGTTTACAGCAATGTTCTTTAACAGGTCTTTCTCTTGTATGCTTAATGTTTTATTTATTATGAGTGGATTTCCTCCGAAGATGACTCTGAATTTAATATAGCTGTATTTTCTGACAACTCTTGATACAGGGTTATATAAAACAGGATTAATAATGACCGACCCAAAATAGTAATTACGAACCATCCCGTCATAGTTTACCGATGCAATATCTTTCGGGAAAAATGAGTTATTACGATATACTTTCTCATCTTTTATATAATCATAGAGCATCTCGTATTTATTGTTTGCTCTTTTGGGTGTAGGAACAGGTCTGATATCCACATTGAAGGACTCTTCATATTTATAATCTAAGACTTCAACGCGGTTGTTTTGAACTGTGGGTAATATTACCGGGAATAATCTAAAACCAACTCCTGGTTGTCCAAATTTATCTGAGTGAAACAAAGCATTTTGAAAATCAAAACTGCCTTCTTTATAATCTGGAAAGAATTCAATTTCTAAATATGAATTGTTCGATGCGGTGATTGTATAATCTGATGATTCCTCGTATACTTTTTTCTGAACCTCATGTGTTTTAGTGTCTTCCCTTGTTTGAGAAATTAGACTATCACTTAATAAAAAGATTATAACGATTGTTAATACTTTTTTCAAGAAGCTCATGACGAGATTTTAATTTTTTAAAAATAAATTTAAAATAAAAAACCACTTACAAAAGTCCATAGATAGTTGAACTTTGATAAGTGGTTCTTGTCAAAAAATTAAACATCTTATGTTTTATTTTTTTGAAAAGCTAAATTATTATAAGTCTTGCTATATTTTATCCTTTCTTTTAATTCCTCCTAAAATAGAACTACTCTTGAAAAAAATCAAGACGTAAATATTATTTAAAACTATAAATATGAATATCATTTTATTTCTCCGATCAGTCATGGACCATTCCATGACTTAAGTAATAAGTAGTCAATAGGAAAATGACAATCATTTAAGTCATATTATTTTCTTAATAGTATGATTAACTTGCACAAAGGTTTAAAAAACTTCGAACTAATTCAAGCTCATGCCAATTAAACACTGGAAAAAATTATCTACAACAATCAAACATAAAAACGATTGGTGGAATTATCAAATTGACAAATACCTTTTCCCAACCGGAAAAGAAGGTGAATATCACTATGCACACACATCCGGTTCTGCTTTCATTATACCAGTTCTGAACAATAATAAGATAATCCTTGTAAAACAATACCGTTATCTGAATGACAGAATTAGCATAGAGTTCCCGGGCGGTGGTATCAAAGAAGGACAGAAACCAAAAAATATAGCAAGAAAGGAACTAATAGAAGAAACAGGTTTTACTGGAGATTTAGAAAAAGTCGGCATATTCAATCCTTACAACGGTATTACAGATGAAATTTGTCATGTATTCGTAGCAAGAAATTTAAAACCATCTGATGAAGAAACAAAAGATGAGTTCGAAGAATTTGAGATTTTAAACCTAAGCATTAAAGAAATAGATGAAAAAATAAGACACAACGAAATTTACGACGGCATGACAATGGCAAGCTGGGCATTAGCAAGAAGTTTTTTATTATAAAATATTTCTGTCCTTTTAAAAAAAACTAACTCTTTAGTATTTAATAACATTTCACAAACATAAATTAGTTATTCAAATTAAAATTATGAACAAAATACTCTTTTACTGTTTAATAATTATAATTGTAACAGGTTCCCTTTATTCGCAGGAAAATAATCCCGTTCCGTTCACAACAGCTGAGGAAAGAATAGAAAGTTATAAACACAGATTAGAGCTACAGGAAAACTCAATACTGGGCAACGTTGAATTAAAATCTATCGGACCGACTGTAATGAGCGGACGAGTAGTTGATATCGATGTATCACCATATGACCCGACGCATTTTTATGTAGCCTATGCTTCCGGTGGCTTATGGAAAACAACAAACAACGGTATTTCCTTCAAACCGATTTTCGATAACGAAGCTTGCATGACAATTGGCGATATAGCAGTCGATTGGAAGAATAACACAGTATATATAGGGACGGGCGAGAATAATTCGAGCAGGTCATCGTATGCAGGTACTGGTATTTACAAAAGTACGAACGATGGTAAAGAATGGAAGAATTTGGGATTAGCAGAAACTCACAGAACTGGGAGGATAATAATTGATCCGAACAATCCCGAAAGAATTTGGGTAGCAGCGATTGGACATCTTTATTCCCCAAATACCGAAAGAGGTATTTATAAAACAACTGATGGAGGAATCACATGGAAACATACACTGTACATCGACGATAACACTGGTGCTATCGATATGGTTATCAATCCACAAAACACGAATATACTTTATGCAGCACTTTGGTATAGAACAAGAAAAGCGTGGGATTTTGTTGAAAGCGGCACCACTTCTGGAATTTACAAAAGCACCGATGGTGGTGACAGCTGGCAATTAATAACAAAAAATGGAAGCGGTTTTCCTACAGGGGAAGGTGTAGGAAGAATCGGACTAACTATTTACCCGAACAATCCCGATGTATTATATGCATTGTTAGATAATCAGTTCAGGAGAGAGAAAAAAGAAGACGAGGAAAAATTTGCGGTAACGAAAAAACTGCTCAGAAGTATCAGCAAAGAAGAATTCTTAAAACTGAACGAAGATGACCTGAATGATTATCTTGATAGATATAGATTTCCTAATAAATACAGTGCAAAGAAAATCTTCAAAATGGTGAAGGATGGAAAAATTGAACCAATTGCTCTGGTAGAATACCTTGAAGATGCTAACAGCCTTCTTTTTGATACGGAAGTAATTGGTGCGGAAGTATACATGACAGATGACGGAGGAACTACATGGGAAAAAACACATAAAGATTATTTAGACGATGTTCTGTTCACTTATGGATATTATTTCGGAGAGGTACGAGTCACTCCGAATAACCCAGATAAAATTTATATACTCGGTGTCCCGGTATTAAAATCGGAAGACGGAGGGAAGACCTTCAGCTCTATAAACGAGGAGAATGTTCATGTTGACCATCATGCATTATGGATAAGTCCGACAAGAGACGGACATTTAATTCTCGGTAATGACGGAGGCATAAACATTACTTATGATGGCGGTAAATCCTGGTTTAAAGCAAACACTCCGCCTGTCGGACAATTCTATACTATCGCTGTCGATATGGAAAAGCCTTATAATGTTTACGGGGGTTTGCAGGACAACGGCGTTTGGTTTGGACCGAGTACATATGATTTCAATTACTATTGGTATTCATCAGGACATTACCCTTACAAGTCGATTATGGGAGGTGATGGAATGCAGATAGCTGTTGATACACGCAATAATGATATAGTTTATACAGGTTATCAGTTCGGGAATTATTTCAGAATCGATAAATCAAGAAGGGATTACAAAAGAATCACACCGAAGCATGAATTAGGTGAAAGACCGTACAGGTTCAACTGGCAAACACCCATTCACCTCTCAGTTCATAACCAGGATATTCTTTATATGGGTTCGAATAAACTGCACCGTTCACTTGACGGAGGAAAATCTTTTGTGACAATATCGGGAGATTTGACTAAAGGCGGGAGAAAAGGCGATGTTCCATACGGAACATTGACGACAATAGATGAATCCCCTCTCAGATTTGGTTTGCTATATACAGGAAGTGATGACGGGCTGGTTCATGTTTCGAGAAATGGAGGTTATAGCTGGCAGAAGATTTCAGATGAACTGCCTCAGGACTTATGGATCAGCCGAGTAGAAACATCACACCATGACACAGGAACGGTTTATGTTTCTCTGAATGGATACAGATGGGATAACTTTGATGCTATCTTGTATACTTCCACAAATTATGGCGTGAGCTGGACAAGAATCGGAGCTGATCTTCCTAAAGAACCAATTAACGTTGTAAAGGAAGACCCGGAAAACGAAAACATTCTTTACGTTGGAACGGACAATGGTTTATATGTCTCACTTAATAAGGGAAATACGTTCATGGCTTTGTATAAGAATTTACCGGCGGCACCGGTACATGATATTGTAATTCAGAACCGAGATAAGGATTTAGTTATAGGTACGCACGGAAGATCGATATACATTGTGAACATCGAACATATTCAAAAATTAACTCCGGAGGTTTTAAACGAACAGCTTCATCTGTTTGAAATGGATGCAATCAAATTCAATAAAAATTGGGGGAATAAAAATCATAGGTGGTCTGAAATCGATACACCAGAAGTTGAAATTGTTTTTTATGCTAATAGCAGCGGCAAAGCTGTAATCAGAATTATGACAGAAGACGGTTTACTGCTCAAAAGAATCGAAGACGACTCTGAGAAAGGTTTGAACTTCATTAAATATGACCTTTCAATCGATTCAACAATAAAAGAAGACTACTTTGATTTCCTGAAAGAAAATACAAAAGAAAACAAGGACCTAAAAAAATTAATAGTATCTAACTCAAAACAGATTTATTTACATCCCGCAACATATAACATAGAGGTTGAAATCAACGGTGTCGTTGAAATTATGAAGCTGGAGATAAAAGCTCCGAAGAAGAAGAAAAGAGGAAACGAATAACGAACCTTGTAAGCTTATTCTTAGCTACAGGATTAGTGCTAAGATGCAGAGAAATAATATGCCACAAAGACACGAAGACACAAAAAGACTTCGAGAGTTGTAATGGTTTTTGAAGTCTTTTTTGTTTTGTGGGAATGGTTATTTTTAGGGAGGATGGGAAAAAAAGCAATATCAAATATGAATCGATGTTGTATATATAGGGTTCAAAACATTTCTTCTGATTACGAAACCCTGCTTCGTAAACTTTATTATGAAAACAAAAAAGTCAATCCATGTTATGACAGCACTGCCAATGTCACCAGGAAGAAGATATCTTCAATAGATTGAGAATACCATTTAAATAGTATAATATGTTTAATATATTATGCGAACTATTTTTGAATAAGCACTATCAATTCCCGGATACTGATTATCAAAGCAAGACTTTGACCTATTCAGTACATTCAGGGAAATCAAATTAAAACAGAACAAAAACAGGAGAAAACAATGGATTTCACTTTTACCGAAGAACAGATAATGTTAAGAGATACGGTAAGAAAGTTTACAGAGAATGAAATCAAACCCCGTGCAAGAGAGATCGACGAAAACGGAAAAATTCCACGTGAGTTGATAGACCAAATGGCTGAACTTGGTTTCTTAGGAATAGCGATGCCTGAAAAATACGGAGGAAGCGGCTTTGGTGAAATGGGCTACTGCATAATGCAGGATGAGATATCCAGGGGATGTGCTTCGACTGCTACATTTATAGGTGCACACCAGAGCATTGGCTCGACAGGAATATTACTTTTCGGGACGGAGGAGCAGAAGCAGAAGTATTTAGTGCCCCTTGCGTCCGGAAAAAAGATAGGGGCATTTGCCCTAACAGAACCAGAAGCCGGCTCGGATGCAGTTAGAATCAGAACTATTGCAAAAGATAACGGTGATCATTATCTCTTAAACGGAAGAAAAATCTGGATAACAAACGGCAGCTTTGCTGATATACTTACTGTTTTAGCCCGTGTTGAAATTGATGGAGTGAATCATGGTGTAGGAGCATTCATTGTGGAATCTGCATGGGACGGTTTTAAAGTCGGTAAGATTGAAGATAAGATGGGAATAAAAGGTTCGGAAACAGCAGAGTTGATTTTTGAAGACGTAAAAATTCCAAAAGAGAACGTTCTTGGAAGAATAGGCAGAGGGATTCTTCACGCAATGGACATTCTTGACGTAGGCAGACTCGGACTTGGAGCGGCAACGCTTGGTGCTGCCAAAGAATGCATAGAGCTTTCGGTAAAATTCTCAAAAGAGCGTATTCAATTCAGACAAAAAATTGCAAACATGGAAGCAATTCAGTGGATGCTTGCGGATATGGCGACGGATGCTTATGCGATGGAGAACATGGTTTACAAAACAGCATGGATGTGCGACCACGATAAGAAATTCTCACGCGAATCGGCAATGGTAAAACTTTTTTGCTCAGAAGCACTGGATAGAATAGTAGATAAGGCTCTTCAAATTCATGGTGGAATGGGTTACATGCATGAATATCCTATCGAGAGAATGTATCGTGATTCACGTATCAACAGAATTTTCGAAGGTACAAATGAAATTCAAAGACTGGTAATATCAAGAGATGTTTTAAAGAAAGGTGGTTTTTAGAAAAGCTCGTTGTCTGTATTACGATTCGATATTGGAATTAATTATCTGTTAATTTATACTAATAAAATTAATTTGAGATAAAGATTTGTTCAATAAATTGAACAAGAAAATCAAAGAAATTTATTTTTATGGAAAACAAAAAATATCATTACTACAGGATATACGACGACCAAGAAGAGCTGGATTTTATAAAAAGCTCTATTGAGTATAAAAAGATACGTGAATTGTTGAAAGAATTCGAAAATATTCATAAAGAGTATTATAATCCGGAGTTCCTTGACTTTCTGAAAGAACGAGACCCTGAGGCTGAAATTATTGAAGTGACAAATATTTTTTACGATTAGTTCATTGCAGATTTAGAGTAACAATCCAGCCGGTTACAAGCAAAATCTGCTAACAACTATTTATAATAATCGTTAGCAGACATACCAATTATATATCTAACAGGATAAGTAATTTAACAATTGTTAAATTATGTCTCAGACCACACACCAACAATATTGTTATCTAAATCTCTGATCAATGCGTAGTAACCTGACGTTGGTGAGAGCAAGGTTTTGGTTTTTTCGGTTTTCCCACCAATTTTTTCTACGTCGTTCAAAACTTTCTCGATATCGTTAACCTCTACATAGATTACTGTTGCTTGACCGTTATGCTCCTGAGAAGATTTTTTTAAAAAACCTCCACCTATAGAATTCTCACCCGTAAAAATCGTCCAGTATTCAAAATCAATACCTTCCATAAGTTTGAACTCCCATCCGAATAATTCGCTGTAAAAATCCTTTGCTTTTTCGACATCTGTAACAAAAATTTCAAACCAACCAATTGGACATATATCTGTCATAATTTTTTCCTTTATAAATTATTAATAGGTTATTAAAAAGATCTCTTAAACATAATAATAAGAATAATATTTTTTCAATACTATGAAGAACACCCTAACAATAAAATGTTAGGGTGTTTATTATTCAAGCAAATTTAAAATTATCGAATATTAATATACTATTTCATTACTATTTTAAACCGCACATACCTGAAGAGCAACCTCCATACGATGGAATTTCACAATTTCCCGTTGCACAGTTAGGTCCCGAATAATCAGAATTTCCTGATTCCATAGAACTGAAAGTCGATATCAACTTCTTACTATTTTGTGAGCGGCAATCAGGACAAAACACTTCTTCTTTCGAAGAAGCAGATTTATGTAAGATTTCGTATTTAGAATTGCAATCCTGACATTGATATTCAAAAATTGGCATTTTTAATGAATCTCCTTTTAATTTAATTTATTTATGAATTTTTTTTTAATGACTTTTAAATTGAATCAATATAAACCGTTTCAGGTTTTTTATTCCAAAACATATAAAACTTCATTAAGCGTCTTTAAACCTTCCTTAATTATCTTCTTTTGTTTATTGTTTATACTTGTTTCTATTTTTTTTTCGCACTTCTTTTTAAGTGTTTCAATTCTTTTTTTAAGTACGTTGCCTTTCTTGGTAAGTGCTATTTCAACTGCCCTTCTGTCGTAATCAGCAGTTCTCCTGGAAAAAAAGCCCTTAGCAATTAACTTATCAATGATTCTGCTTCCTCTCGATGCAGAAAGACCCATTCTTTTCGAAAGTGTATTGCTGTCAATCTTTTCACCTCTTTTGAGTAAACCAATACCGATGATTTCTCTATACGATAAACCAGTTTCCGATCCTATTTCTTCTTCAGCTTTTACACATTTTTGTTTAAGCAGAAAAAGATAGTCGATTATGTTCTGTTCCATGTTATACGTTTTTTAATTGCTAATAACAATAGTTGCTAATAGCAAATATATATAGGATACTTGCAAAAAGCAAGTTATACAGTTAAATTACAAATTATTGAATACCCTTTATTTCTATTAATGGTTACCTTTATAATAAAATCAAAGTATGAAGTATAAAAAGTCATTAAAAAAACGAAAACGAGTCTTGATAACAGGAGCTGCTGGTTTTATAGGTTCGCATTTGTGTGACAAATTTATTAATGAAGATTATCATGTCATTGGAATGGATAATCTCATAACTGGTTCTCTAGATAATATTAAGCATCTTTTTCCTTTGCAAAATTTTGAATTTTATTTTCATGATGTTACAAAATTTGTTCATATACCAGGAAAACTCGATTACATTTTACACTTCGCATCACCAGCAAGCCCAATCGATTACTTGAAAATACCTATACAAACATTGAAAGTTGGTTCACTGGGAACACACAATCTTTTGGGACTCGCTAAAGATAAGAAAGCTACATTTTTAATTGCATCAACCTCTGAAATCTATGGAGACCCGGATGTTCATCCCCAAAACGAAGAATACTGGGGAAATGTAAATCCAATCGGACCACGTGGAGTTTATGATGAAGCAAAAAGATTTATGGAAGCTATTACAATGGCGTATCACACGTATCATGGACTCGATATTAGAATAGTAAGAATCTTTAATACATACGGTCCGAGAATGAGACTAAACGATGGAAGAGCTTTACCTGAATTTTTTTCTCAAGCAATAAACGGCAAAAACATAACTGTCTTCGGAGATGGTTCTCAAACACGCTCTTTTTGTTACATTTCTGACCAGGTAGATGGTATTTATAAACTCCTGCTTAGTAAGTATATATACCCTATAAATATTGGCAACCCTGCTGAGATAACAATCAAAGAATTTGCTGAAGAAATTATAAAACTAACCGGCACTAAACAAAAAATCGTTTACAAAAAACTTCCGACAGATGATCCAAAACAAAGAAAACCCGATATTTCAAAAGCAAAATCCATATTAGGATGGATACCGAAAGTTAAAAGAGCAGAAGGTCTTAAAATTACTTATGAATATTTCATAAAGAAAATAAAGGAATAACAAAAGTTCAATATAAAATTAGTTTTTTTTTATAACATAAAGTTAAGGAAATAAATTTATCAAGAAGATTAAAATTGATAAGGACATAAGTAAAATTCTAAGTTCTTTTGAAGAAGTGCTCAAAGATGAAAAACTCACAAAGGAATATAAACTTGAAATGCTAATTTATCTCTTAGAGATTAGCAATCTTAATAGTGAACAACTTTATCAATATTCAAAAAGTGTCACAAAAATCTATCAGGACAAAAGCCTTACCGATAAATTAAAAGCATACGAACGTTTTGATGACCCTCAAGAAAAATCAAGAAGTGAATTAATTAGAGATTTTGAATTAATGTTACCAAAAAGTAATTTCACTAGCGAAGAAGCATTTAAATATTTAAAAAAAATAAAACTAAAATCAATAATTCAAATTATAATTGGGATTCTGTTTCTTTTATTAGGATTCGGAATGATTATTATGCCTGCTCCCCCGAATTTTGAAGTATTCACTATATTCTTTATTACACAGGAAGACGGAGTAACATTGATGGATGTTATTGCTTTGATTATCGTATTCTCTTCAATATTTATTATTATTGGGGGTTACAAAAATTTAAAACATACTTAACTAATCTTTATAATATTCTTCATATACTTTACTTATACATAATAATTATCCTTAACTAAAAAATAGAACAAAATGAAAAACTCTATACCCATATCAATACAAATTAAAAAGCTTCTAACAATATTTTTACTTGTATATTTACCTATAGTAATTCTTCTCATTATTTTATCGATACAAACATACGTTCCATTTTCTCATTTAACTATAGACCCGATACTTTTAATAGAAGGAGGAAAACCTTACTATGGTTTTATTTCATATTTTGGCGTTTTACTATTATGCATAACTTCAGTAGTATGTATATATACTTCAATTATACTGAGAAATTTTTATAATGAAAGTGAGTGGATGTGGTTTGTATTATATGCAGGATTAACATCAGCAGTATTAATGTTCGATGATTTGTTTATGTTCCATGAATACTTACCTAATTACCTTCCAATAAACGAGAAAATAATTTTTTCTCTTTATGGATTAGTAATCATTATATTCCTGATCAGGTTTAGAAAAACAATTCTAAATAAAACAAATTATTTTTTACTATTTTTAACGTTTATTTTTTATGCTTTATCAATAATCACTGATGTATTACAAGATGACAAGGCAGCATATCATTATACTCTTGAGGATGGTTTTAAATTATTAGGAACCGTGAGCTGGTTTATCTATTTTGCAGGGACGAGTTTAAAAAGCATAACTTATTTTCACAAAAAGGCACTCAAATAGAATATTAATCATTCTAAAATAATTCCCTTCATCAAAATCCAATGACAAATCCAAATTTGTTTACTCCCCCGAGTTCTTTATGATTGTTGTAACTGTAATCTAATTTAATATCATTGTAGTTCAAGCCTACTCCCGCAGACCAAGAATTATATAAGTTATTAAATCCTGAACGGACGAAAACATAATCACGATAAAGCTTATATTCTGTTCCGACACCAAACATTAACCTTTTACCTTCAAGGAATTCTATTTGAGGCGATATTATTAACGACTCCATTGGTTTATATGCTGCGCCGAATTTAACCTTTGCAGGATATTTTTCTGAGTCTTTATTCAGTTTAATACTTGCTCCAAACAAATCCTGCAGCATAAGACCAATACTCAACTTATTGGAAAACTTTGACATTAGACCTAAATCAAAACCAATACCACTCCCAGTATAATCTGCGATCGAGTGGTTAATAAATTTAACAGAACAACCCATTCTTAATGTTTCAACGTATATCATTGAATAAGTTAAATAAATTGCTACTTCATTATCAGAAAATGTAGTGCCATCGGGTCCTGTTTGATCACGGACATACGGGATATCACCTACATTCAAATAAATCACTCCCAACCCGATTGTCCCAAAACTAAAAGGTTTAGCAATTGCCAGGTTTCCATAATTTAATCCATTGACATTATTAAATAAATTCGAATACATTCCCATAACCTGAGTCTTATTTATCAAGCTAAGTCCGGCGGGATTATAATATATCGAAGAAATATCATCGGATATCGCAGTGAAAGAATTTCCCATTGCAGACGCTCTTGCACCGAAACCATTTTTCATAAAAGCACCAATTTCACCTCCTTCACCACTTTGTGCATACAAATTATGATTGAATAATAAAATTATGAATACGATTAATGTTTTTAACATTTTATACTCCTGAATTAATTTTTATCTAATAATTCCTAATTTTTGATATTTTTGATATTCTTTTCCATTTATTATCGCTTTAACCGAATAAATATATACTCCACTAGAAACCACTCTGTTGTTTTCATTTTTTAAATCCCACGTATAATCCCAGTATAATCCGTTTCTGATAAAATCTGCTTTGAAAACTTTTTTTACTAACTCACCACCTACATCAAAAATTCTAAGTTCTATTCCGTCAACATTAGTTGGCAGTTCGATTCTGAAAGTAGTTACTCCCTCTTTAACAGGATTCGGGTAATTAAATATTATTCCAAGTTCATCCTTTTGTACCGGGACGGTATCTGTAAAATCAGTTACCCTTGAATTACCCAGATCATTACCGAATGAACTCCATAGAACTGCTGAATTTGAATCAGTTGTAAGTAGTTCAAACACTTTAAGTGTTTTATCGAAAGATGCTGCAACTACATCAAGCTTCCCGTTATCATCGACATCGTTAATTGCAAGTGATGAGATTAACCATGAATTAAACGGCGTAAAATATTCTAACGAATTTATATCCATCTTACCGTCATTTTTAAGTACGAATACTGAACCATTCATTGAGCCAATTAATATCTCGACCTTACCGTCACCATTAACATCTGCTAGAATTGGACTAGACAATATTTCCGAAACAGTTTTAAATTCCCAATCGACAACAAGACTGCCCTCTGTACTAAGAGAGAATATACTACCCCCTGCTGTTGCAACAACAATCTCTGCTTTACCATCATTATCGATATCTGCAACCACCGGTGATGAAATGAATTCCTCCGGGAATTCTTTCGACATATTAATATTTCCATTTTTGTCGGTGACATACAAAGTCTTCCCGGCAGCAAGAACTATCTTATACTCATTTCCATTCATTTTAGAAAGAACAGGGGAAGAATACGAAATGCCATTCAATTTTTTAGGAAAACCCTGTCTTATGTTACCTAAAATATCTAAAACTGTTAAGGAACTATCGATGGTACAAAATACCATTTCCTTTGCACCATCACCATCTAAGTCTCCAACAGCAGGTGAGGACATAATAATTAAATTACCATAAGTATCTTGTGTATTTTGAATTCTTTTAGGAAAACCGTTAAACAACTCTGCATTATAATTTAAAACGTAAACACTACCATCCCCGGAGAAAACAATGATCTCTTTTATACCATCATTATTAATATCGGAAATCACAGGAGATGTTTTTATTGGATAATTCGTAGAAACGGGAAATCCCGCTAAAGAATCACCGTTCTGATCAACAGCATATATATTTCCATCATCAGAACCAAAAACAATCACTCTGCTGCCATCCTTTTGAATATCAATTGCAGCGGTTGACCTGATAATTCCTGAAGTCTGAATAGGAAACCCATTCAATATTTCCCCACTGGATTTATAAACATAGAGATTCTTGTTTATCGAACCGATTATAATTTCTTTTTTCCCATCACCGTTTATATCCGCTAACTTTGGAGATGCAAAAAAACTTCCTGCAGAGTCAGTTAATATTATTCTTGCTTCACTACTATTTCTTTTAATAATTGGTAAATCATTTGTGCTGGATGCAATCAAATCTATATTGTTCACTTCTCTTTTATTCCACACTTTTGTTGTATCAGGTGAGCTAAACCAATTGAGATTCGTAGTTTTTCCTGAGATTATATAATTTACAAATTCCGGATAGGCTCTCCACACAGCGAAATTAGGACCCTCTAAACTCCACTTAAAATTATTGGGAAGTTTATAAGCAAGATCGAGATAATATCCATATAAAGGGACATTGGAAATTACGTTGTTATCTACATTTTGAGTATTACCCATGTTTCCAGCAATTGAAGCAATATGAATATCCAATTCTGTCCCAGTAGTTATATAAGGATCAGAATGACTGCTAAGGAAAGAACTTACAGGATTCTGATTGGGAGTCACAAGAATTGTCAGTTTGGCAGTGTAACCTTTTATGACTCCGCTTTGATATGGATCAGTATTGGCAAAGCCGGAACCTGGCATTGCTTGTATAGTAGAAGGAAAAACAGTAATTGTAAATTCTCCATTGCGAGTCTCGGGTCCATAACTCAAACCGGGAATAACATTATTTAAAGTATCCCGGACTGTTAGTGTAACCGTAGATGATCCATTTAAAATAATCTTATGTTTGAATTGGCTGTCAAACGATGATCCTCTCGCAAGAGCTTCATAATCATAAGTAAGTTTTGTAATATTCATCGATGCATTTGATTCACGAGTTGATGAAATACTTGCAACAAAATCATTTGCATCCCAATCATTCCATGCACTATTTTTTAAATCTTCATAAGCAACAACATATTCATTGACAAGAACCTGAGTTTGAGTTGCGTGAACATATGTCGATGCAGAATTTTGAACAACAATTGTATCTCCAGCAACAATACCGCTGGAAGAAGTTGTCACAGAAAAATTAGAGTGCGTAGGAATACTAACCATATTATGATAGTAAGCATTAACACTCGTTACCACACTTACGTTCAAACTATCCCCGGGATTTAAAACGTAATTTTGCCATTTTACCGATTTTTCTCCACTGGAATAATTTGTCAACTGCCCGGAACCAAGATTTCCCTGTGAACTGTGAACCGCATTCGATGAAATATAATTGAAACCATCCTGTATCAAGACGTTTGTTTCTGTATAAGTTAATGCTACGTTTGATGTATTCTTTATAAAGCTATTGAAAGTAACAATGTCATTTATTTCACTGCTGTTTCGGGAAGAAATCGCAGTTATTTTGATGTTTGGCTTAATAACACCCGCTGAAAAACTCATCCAGTTATCACTCCAGTTTGTTATTGCTGCAGATACAGGTTGTGTTGATGTTACCGAAACATAAGGTCTTCGTCCGTTATGTGTTAAGGATTGATATTCATTTTTATTTAGTTTGAAATCTGCGTACTTGTTGGACAAAATACTAAAGGTTGTATCAATAATATTACCGCCTGTATCATTATCTTTTATAGTAACTGAAGTATTATCATAATGTGCAGAGATAAAAATATGTGTAAATTGCCCCTGAGGTCCTTGCTGCCCAAAAGTTGTATTTGTAAAAGGGTCTTTGCATTTATTTTCTTTACCGGGAGGAAGCACATAAACAAGAAATTTCTTCCCTGTACCATACCCTGATTCCGAGGATGCGTATGAATAATCATCCGATTTTTTATAAGTACCAGTCTCCATATAATTAGCTTCGAATAGAGATATATATCCTCCTGTCACCGAAGCACGGAACAACTTAAAAGCTTGCCCGGAACCTGCTTCCCAATCTGCATGTTGATTAGAATTCAGATTATACGTACCTAAATTTGACCATGAATTTGAATTATTGAGATAATCAAGACTTACAGAAACTCCATTATTAAAACTTACCATTCTCACTTCCTGCTCTCCATAATCTTCATAGGGAACAGCAAATAGGAAATAGTTATCTACTGATGAACCATTCATACCCGGTACAAACCCACCCCCGTCGCTTTCATTCATGTAAAGAGCTCCATACTGAACAGTCACAGGTTTAGATGTTTCAACCATATAGGTTCGACCTGGATGTAAAAGATTTCTACCGTTTATGTAGTAATTTATAAGGTCCTGCTTTACATCCATAAATCCATAAGCAACTGTTGGCGAATTAGGAATATCAACAGAACTCGTTCCAGTTGTAGTTATGGGAGTAACTGTAATGTCTTTAATATGAACAAACGTTGAATCCTCATAGGGAAATACATTAAGATCTCTTGGAGAATAAGAGGTGTTAGGGGTATAGACGAAAAAAATGTTTCCCTTCATCGAATTATTATTGGATGGAACCCAATCATGCTGCCAATCTGAGTTTGTAGATTGAGACACAAGGACAGGCTTGTTACTCTTAACAATAAAATAGTCTCCATCCCGTTTACCTCCGGCATCGTCATCAACGCTCCCATCCTTAATATAACGTATATAGGTTTGTCCTTTGTTTAAGTAACCAGTCCATGAATCATCGTAATCACCATCAAAATTATCATCAATTAATCTAACAAACGTCGAATCGCTCGTAGCTGTTACCATTATACAGGAATATTTGTTTTGATTTTTATTGTTTGGGGGGACATAAACCTGGAACTTTGTGTTCGCCTCTGAACCAAACAACTGAAGATTTAAAACCATCAATAACAACATTAATAAAACATTTTTCATTTTTGTATATTTTTCTTTTTTGAGAAAAGATATTGATTTAACCACTTACTTTCCTTTTTAACTCTGTTTATAAAAGCTTTCCACAAACTTCCATCTGCCATTAATCTTCTCGAGTCAGTCCATACAATTGCTTCTTCTGACTTTACTAACTTTATTTTTCCTTTTTCCATAAGCGTCATTGCCATCCATCCGTCCGACCATCTCGGTCTCGAAGTATTAAAACCACCTACAGATTTCCCATCAGCTGTTCGAAAACCGAAATTGAAACCGAGAACATTTAGATACTCTTTATTCTTTTTTCTCAATTTAAAATGAAGACTCGTTATGAATTCATAAATGGAAAGAATTATTCTTATGTTTCCTTTTGGAGGTATTAAAGAATACTTCCCGTAGGAGCAACTCACAGATGGATCTTTTAAATTATCCACGTGTGCATCTATCCACCCCGGAGGATAAATCGAATCCGAATCTGCACATAAATGATAAACTCCTTTAGCGGCTTCGAGACCTGCCTGTCTCGCAAAGCTTATTCCCTGCTTTGATTCAAAAACAGTTTTCACTCCACACTTGTCAAGAAGCTCCTGGGTTTTATCTGTCGATTTATTATTAATAACAATCAATTCTGTCGGGAGATTAGTTTTAATTTCTGAAAGTGAAGATAAAGTTCTTGCAATATTTTTTTCTTCGTTCCATGCCGGAATTAAAACTGACACAATAGGTTCATCCGAACTAAATATTCTTAACTTCGATGAGATTTCTTTGAAAAACTCATCACTAAGATTATTGATGTCTTGATAATCGAATAGATGCTTCCTAACCCACCTGGGTACTGTCATTCTAAACATTCTTACCTCCTCGTGAATTGATAATTACAGTACTCTCCTTTTTAGATTCATCAAGCATTTTGCATTTATTAACAATCGCGATACAAACGAAGAACAATAAACTTATGGGATATTGTCCAATGGCTTCCTGTGGAAAGTTTGCTATCGTTAATGCATATAGCACTGTTAACATTCCTAATGAATATGTTTTCAGTAATGGATCTTTAATTCTGAAATAATCTTTTATGCCACAGCGAAAGACAATAAATAGCAACAAGCAATAAAGGAACAAACCTACAGAACCCATTTCAACTGCTATTCTAATAAAACCACTGTCTGGAGGAAAATTCGCAAGAGGAGATTCGGGAGAAAATCTCTTTCCCCATTCTCCCACACTCCCCAATCCGCCTCCCATCGGATGAGTCTGTATATAAGGTTGTATAAAAGCTTGATTCCTTATTCTTACTTGATAAGAAGGTTCATCGCTCGGATGAAATGCTGATTGAAACCTTGCAAGGTTTGGATTACTCGTTGGCATTTTAACTAAGACAATGGTAAGTACAATAAGCACACCGGCTAATATTAAAACCTTCTTTCGAAAAGTTATTATTGTATAAAACATAAAAGCTGCTGGTGGTAACACATATGCAGCCCGCGTCCCTGAATAAAGCATCCCGTTAAGCATAAACAAACCGAGCAAAAACAAAATGATTTTTTGAGATCTCTTAAACGGACCTCCTACTAATACAAAACACAAAATACTAGTAAACGACATCGATATTCCAAACACTAAAGGATCAGAAAAAAATGAAAACTTTCGGAATTTACCATATTGAAAGAGCAACGCATATCTCTCTTGAGTTTTCATAATCCAATTCATTTCGTACTGAGGAAATCCAAAAAACTCCTGGAGATATCCATACAGGCACGCTAAAGTCATTAATATAATCCACAGTTTAATCAACCAGGTAATAAATTCTTTACTTTTAATTGCATACATCAGTATGAAATACAATATCATTATACCTGCGATGCTTCTTACCGTATAGACCCAAGCCAAAGTGGATTCAGCCAATGGGTTTGTTAACTCGAGAAGATTATAAAGTATCCAAACGAGGATCATAAAACTAATAGGATTTTTTACAAAGCTCCAATCTCGTTCTTTTACTTGTTTAACAAACACTCCAAAGAACATTATTAATATCAAAACATCCATTACAATTCCTAATTGTACATCACCAATAAACCTCTTTAGTCCGAGTATAAAGAATGCTAATATAATAGTAAACGAGATTCCAAATTTGAAATTGAACAAGCAAGCAATTACCATTGGAAGTCCCACAATTAGTGCAGAAAGAGCAAAACCAATCTTATCACCAGACTTAATTACAATAGCTACTGTACATAGAGAAACGCCAAGCAAAATGAGAAATCCAAATAAATTGTTAAACTTCTCAACCAGTATTTTCTGGCGAAACCAGTTTGTAACTTTATTTACAAGTGGTTTCTTAGCACTTTCAACACCTATTTCAATTGCAAAGTCTCTCATTTTTTATAAACTATCGAAAGTAAAATGCCATTTAATTGTTTTTGAATAAACATCTAACTGATTTTTATCTTCCTCGGCAGACTTTGACATAATCTTGTGAATCACAAATGTTATTGAATATTTGATTAGCCATAGAAAAAGGAATATAAACGCTCGTACTCTATATGAATAATACGTTAAAGGACTGTAGTGTTTTTTCAAGAATAAATAAAAGCTTTTATAATTTTGAATAAACATATCAGCTCTTCGTTGTCTTGAGCTCGATTTACCGTAATGTATTATTTCAACATCAGGTAAGAAAATAGCTTTGTACCCTGCTTTCTTAGCTCTTATATAATAATCCATCTCCTCAGCATATATATAAAACCTCTCGTCTAAAAATCCAACTTCTTCGAATAATTCTCTTGTAATTAAAATCACTGCACCGTAAGACCAATCAATTTCCCTCAACTCACTATGATTCCAATATGACATTAAGGTTTTTTTTGTGTTTAACTTTTTGAAGATACCTGCAAAGAACCTGTTCTCTATAAATGACGACCAAAACGAGAAGAAGCTGTTTACAGATTTCTGAAGTGTTCCATCCTCGTTTAGAAGTTTACATGTCACGATACCCACTCCATACTTTTTATTTTCATCTAAATAATCAATCATCATATCAATTGCATTCTTAATTACTAATGTATCTGGATTCAAGAACAGAATATTTCTACCTTCTGCAATTTCTAACCCCTGGTTATTAGCCGGAGCAAAACCCCTGTTGTCTTTATTAGCAATCAACTTCACATAGGGAAACTCCTTAGCAACCATATCTGCGGAATTATCGGGGGAATCGTTATCGACAACAATAATTTCGAATGAGTACTTTAAAGTCTCATCATAAATTGATTGAAGGCAATTTCTCAACAACCCAACTGTGTTCCAGCTAACAATTATTATTGATACATCTGTTTTCACGGAAGTCTTTTCATTTACAAAATTTATTAGTTTGAAATACATTTATTAAATTTTTCACTAAAAGAATAAAATCTTTACAAATAATCCAAATACTGTTATAAAACAAAATCCTATTACAATTTTTTCAATGAGCTTATCCCTCAGGCTTAAATCACCCTTGCATTCGAGGCACTCTTCATTTTGTAATAATTCTCTTCCACATATTTCACATATCTTTTGCATTTATATTTTTTCCCATAGTTTATTCTCAAAATTATATTTTAAAATCACTTTTGCAGGGTTTCCTACAGCAACGGAAAAGGTTGGAATTGATTTTGTAACAACTGCACCCGCCGCAACAACAGAATGCTTTCCAACTGTAACTCCCGCTGTAACAACTGCATTCGCTCCTATCCATACTTCATCTTCGATCTTTATTTCATTCGTAGTTGTTTTCTGTGAACTCGGGGGAATATCGATATCCTTATAACCATGATTTAGACCTGACAGTACTATATTCTGGGCAAACATTACATCGTTACCTATCGTTATAGGTCCTATTAAAACATTGCTCATACCGATCCTTGTCCTGTCACCTATAATTACATCTCCTACGCCGTTATTAATCGTGGAGAAATCTTCTATAGTGGAATCATCTCCGAGTACAAACTTATTGAATGGCATTAAATCGCATCTTGTCCTTCTTCGGATAAGTGAGCGTTTTCCTTTTTTGTGTTTTAATGGATTTAAAAACAGTTTCACCCAAAGCCGCGGTCTTGCCTGGTTTTTAGGCATCAACATTCTCAAAACAATTTTCTTCATCTTTGAGCTGGATTTTATTCTGTTTAAAAATCCACTGCTGTGCAAAGCTGGTTCAATTACTTTATCTGTTTGATGATCTTTCACCTTATTAATTGCTTTGTATATTTCTTTTACACAGTTGCTCCATGTATGAGTGGAAGCTAATCTCCTTCGTTCCTCAATTTTCTCTTTTGAGTCTTCGCTAAGTGCTTTTTCTATTAATTCTACATAATCTTCTTTACTTTCTGCAAGATAAGTATGGTTTTCAAAAACTTTCATAGCTTCGGTCTTGGTAGCAACTACTGGTTTACCTAATGCCAGATACACGTCTACCTTAAGGGGATAATTGCCAATTGTTATAGGATTGACCACCTGGGGATTTATACAAACATCGAAACTGTTGACATATGAGGTTAAAAGTGTTATATCTTTGGGACCTAAAAAATGAACGTTCTCTAATTTATGCAATTCACTCTCTTTAAAAGCATCATCTTCAGGACCTATTAAAACAATACTCCATTCAGGTTTGGTTTTAGCAATGTAAGCAAGCAACTCAATATCCAATCTTAGTTTATACAACGTCCCAACATATCCGATGATAGGCTTGGAAGTATTCTTGATATCTATGGGTACATTTTCCGGAAAAGGTTCTGTAAAAATTGATTCATCACACCCCTGACCTACATAGTAAGAGTTCTTATTATATTTTTTACCATAGTTAGTATAATACGGAGAGTTTGTTACTATAAGATCAGACTTTGAAATAAGCTCCGGTTCTATCCTTTCTCCATGAGTCTTCCAGTAATCAACCGCAATAAGATAATCGCGTATATAATAAATACTCAAAGCCGGATTTAATAACTCTTTTATATAAAAGCTTCTGAACATAGCGCTGTCATTAAAAAATATAATATCTCTAAACCCAAGTCTATCAACAGCTGATTTAATTTGTGCAGAAAATTTTATATTATTTCTTTTATTGAGCTTGTTAAACAACCAT
The DNA here is from genome assembly GCA_964472195.1 of uncultured Ignavibacteriaceae bacterium. Classification (GTDB taxonomy): domain Bacteria; phylum Bacteroidota; class Ignavibacteria; order Tepidaquicellales; family Tepidaquicellaceae; genus BS750m-G4. The sequence continues at coordinate 21,475 of CAYYJH010000009.1, forward strand.
CCAATTTTAATCCAGTTTATTGATTCAAGTACACTCTTCGGATAAAAGCCCCAGATGTTCTCTTCCACTTTTACGATATCATTTTCTTTTCCTTTTATTACTTTTAAACTTTTTTGCACATACGGATTACTCTTTTGTTTAAGAATTGTAATCCTGTCCAAAGGCGGATTTACGTACAATACCCGGTTGTGCTTAGCAATTTCTGTAATTATGTCTTTGCAATTATTTCCAACTTGCACATCCCAGTACAAATGTCCGACTGCAACGAAATCTCTTCCTTCAATTTTATCATTGTTCATAATTTTGTTCCTTATCATTTACTTTTTTGATAATTTTGATATAACTATTTTCATGCCATCGGTGTAGAATTTCCATGCATATATAAAAGTGTTTAATGGATTAGTGTTTATTTCTTTATGCAATATGACCTGAGTGAATACAAAAGCAATTATCAATGCAGACAACGTCCCGTAAGCTGCACCTATCACACCATACACAGAAATGAACAAGTAATCTGTTATAATATTTATTAGAGTTGTAATTAATATCGTCATAAAATTTACCTTAACCTTTCCAATCGAATCCATTATGACACCAAACTGTCTCTGGTAAGGCATGAACAAAGCAATAAATATTGCAACCTGCAATATTGGAATTGCGTCGAAGTATTTCTCTCCTGCAATAAACCATATAATTTCTTTAGCGAATAACAAAGTTCCGATTACTACAGGTATAATCATACCAATCAGTAAACCCACCGACCGTTCATAAAGATATTTGACAGCTTCCTTGCCTTGCTCTACGCTTCTTTTTGAACTCTGGGGAAAAACAATTGCGGAGATTGAAGATAAGGGAACTTCGAAAGCATTAATAATTCGTAAAACTGTGTTGTAAAGAGCCACTGCAATCGGGTTCAACATAATTCCTAATATCATCTGGTCAATACCGTTGAATATCATAGCACTGATATTTGTGCCAAATACAAACTTCCCATAGTTGAATAATTTTTTTACCCATTTCCAATCAACACCTCTTGCAAAATGCAGATATTTTTTGGCAAAGAGAAAACATGTTAGCGAACCTAAAAATGCTGCTAAAATCTGAACTATTGCCAATTGGTATAATTCGACCGGGTAATCTAAATACCAGATTAAGAGAACTGCAGCGAAGAATAAACCCTGCCTGACTAAACTTGTATAGAAAACACCTTTAAAATCTAAATTCGCCTGTTGAATACCGTTTAATTGTGAAGCCGGTAATAAAAATAACGTTGTGATAGTGTAAAGATAAAGTATGAACGCTAGCTGGGGGACAGACCAGATATTGCTCAAAAACCCTGCAATTGAAAACAGTATTAAAATTGAAAAAACTGTGGTTACAATGTTAAGAACAAAAGCAGAACTTATTATTGTCGGATAGTCATTTTTATCAGAGCTTGCAGCAAATTTTATTAAAGCATTTTGTACTAATCCATTTCTTGCAATCTCGATTAATGACGTAACCGTAATATAAAGTGCCCATGCACCGAAGTCAGCTTTAGATAATATTCTTACCAACAAATAAAAACTTCCGAAACCGAAAAGAATATTGACGACTCTTTGAGATATAGTGTAGAATCCTGATTTCTTCCAATATGGGTCTTTTGCAAACTTCATCTACAATTTTTTATCAACAAATTTCTGACAGGAATCCTGACCATTATATAATTCTTCATAAATCAATTCATTTTTCCTGACCAACTCTTTCAAGTCAAATTTTTCTTTTACAGTCTTACGAGCATTCTCACCCAGTCTTTTTCTTAAAACTTCATCTTCTGCAAGCATGATAATTTTAGCTGCAAGCTGTTCGTATGAATGTGGTTCCATACACAAACCGTTTACATTATCCTTTATGGCTTCGTTTGTACCATCAATATCTGTTGCAATGCATGCTTTTTCCATAGACATTGCTTCCAGCAGACCGAGAGGTACCACTTCCCATAAAGACGGAAGCACAAACACATCGGTTAATTTTAATAATTCTTTAATATCACTCCGGAAAGGAGAAAAAACGATCTTATCTTTCACATTTAATTCATTCGTAAGTGATAATATATCATCCTTTAGCTCTCCATCCCCAACCATCAAAAACTTCGCATTCTTAATTTTATCACAGACAAGAGGTATTGCCTTAATAAAAGTGAGAGGGTCTTTCTGGAAAGTCAACCTTGCAATTGATGAAATAATAAACTCGTTATCACCGAATCCGAATTCATTTCTTATATCTTTAATCTCAAGGTTTGGATCGTACTTGTTTGTATCGATACTGTTATACACCAATTTATAATTTCCACCGCTGCAATATTTTTCACCCTGCCTTATATCACCTTTCGAACCGCAAATTGTTACGTCTGATTTGCTCGTCAGGAATTTTTCCGATAGAATTCTGGATTGTGTTACAAGTTTATTGTTCCCGGTATGAAATGACCACCCGTGTACAGTGTAGATTCTCTTGATCTTTCTCAATGCAGCAGGAATTAATGTATTAGTACAGGCTCGCGTCCCATGAGCATGAAGCAAATCGACACCTTCATCCACAATTAATTTCTTAACCTGCCCAAATTTACTAACATCAAATGGTCTGAGTGTATGTATAACAAAAGTTTTAACGCCATCTTTACGAAGATTATCAACCATCGCACCTTCAGTAAAACTTAAAACAACTGGTTCAAATCTTTCCTTATCCAAGCCGCTCACTAAATTATAAAGGTAAGTTTCCCCTCCACCGAACGAACCTTGCCTGATGGATTCTAATATTTTAATTTTCTTCTTCAACCTTACTTATTTTAAATTATAAAATATGTATAACTGTTCTTCGTTACAAAGCCTTGTTCTTTATAACTTCTTCAATTGTTAAATATTTTTCATGTTTTGTCTCCATGAAATCTTTGTTAGACTTTTTGATTTTGAACAATGCCATCATCTGGTTAAAAACAAAAAACGGAATACCCCACAATGATCTCCAGATCTCCTTTTCGACCCTGCTTAATGCAAGTACTAACATAAAATTCAGAGTGAAAAAAATTAAAGCTATAAGCCATGCTAAGAAGAAAGAAAATGAAATGAAAATATTAGTTACTGTAAAAAGTAACGATAGAAGGATTATAATAAAAAGAGGTGGGAGAAATATATTTAATCCAAAATAAAACTGATTCCAATTGAATTTGATAAAACCTTTAAAAATTATCTTGAGTGCAACTATCGCATACATGAAATAAGAATTCAACCATCTTGTCCTTTGCCGTTCAACCTGTGCTGCACTTGTTACTTTCTCGTCATACACAATTGCATCTTTTGCATAAGCTATACGATATCCTCTATCAACTAATTCAGCCTGTAGTATTTTATCCTCTGCAACTATCACTGTATCTAAACCGTTTGTAATTTCTTCGTTGTTTAAATACTCGTTATACAGATTGACTTCTATTGTCATTCCAGAACCCGATATTGGTGCTGAAGAGCCAAGCTTAAACGGTGCATAGCGAACAATATAATTATAATAATACTCACCCATCGCATCTATACATGCATAAATAGTATCTACATTTTTTGCAGTTCTCCTGCCCTGCACTGCTTTGAAACCATTATTAAAATACTTATTCGTTTCTTGCATAAAATTCGGATGCGCCAGGTTATCCGGATCAAAAATTATGACTGCTTCGTGTTTTCTTTGAAAATTCTCTATTGCATACTTAATCGACTTAACCTTTGAGCCAAGTATCTTTTCGGGTTTAAGTACTTTAACTTTATCATTCTTAAAATTAAACAAATTTACATCGCAATCGTCAGCGACCAAATACACAATATAATTTTCGTAATCTTGTTTAATAAGAGATTCTACCAACGGGATACAAATTTCAGATTCTTTATATGCCGTAATAACAGCAGCAAAGTCGAAGTGCTTTTTAATCTCTTCATTCAGACTTTTTTTAGGAAATATTAAAGCTGCTATAACATTAAGAAACGGGAACAGCAGAAAAAAAACTGTTACAGCTTGAATAATAAGAAATATGTACTCTAATGCAATCATTTATAAAAGATTTTCATTCAATTGAAAATCTCAATTCATTTTAATTTCTTTATCTCTTGACTTCGATAGATTTCTTCTTGCAACTTTTTTCAATATTCTTCTAAATACGCTTCTTTTCTTTTCAATTTCTCCGTATACAAGTTCGAGATTTTCTATGTTCACCTTATTCAAAATACTGCCTATATATTTTTCACCTGATTGCTGAAGAAATCTTATAGAATTTCTGTCAGCTTCTTCTAAAACAGCAGAAGCGGAAAATACACCGATTATTTTATCTGTATAACTTGCCAATTCTTTCGAATCTGAATATCTATTCAACGAAGGTCCCTCCATTAATATATAATCGTAGCTCTGTTTCAATTTGTTGAATTTTAACTTTGCTCTTTCTGAAGTAATTAATTCCGACGGAGAATATAAACCACCCTGGCATCCAATGATATCGATGTTTTCAATTGTAGTATTTGATATTGCTTCTTCCTCAGTTATCTCATCTTTAAAAAACTTCTCTAAAGTTTGTTTTGTAATAAAGTTTTGAGTTAGTGAATTGTTTTTGAAATTCGTATCAAGTATTAAAACTCTTACACCTGTTAAAGATAATGAATATGCCAAAGCAGAAGTGATAAGTGATTTACCTTCACGTGAACCTGTACTTGTAAAAAGAAGAGTCTGTGAATCTTCCATTTTTCTCATAACTTCATATCTGAAAGTTCTTAAAAGTTCTTTATAAACATCAGAAATGAAATCTTCATTTTGAGATGAAAATAAAGATTTCAAATCAAGCTTTTGTGAAGTAAGAAGATTGAAATACGCAAGCAATTTTAATCCTGTCAACTTTTCAAATTGTTTTGGAGTTTTAATTGTAAGGTCTAAGTATTCGAGTACAAAAATCACAACAACACATAAAACAAAACTCAAAAAACCTGAAAGGAGTATTAACGTCATTTTCTTCGAAGGTTCCGGCTTCCTAGCCGGTTCACCATATTCTGTTTGTTTTAAATCACCTCCAAGTCCGATATTTTCAAAACGAGCTAAATTCAATTTGTTCAGAACAAGCAGATATACATCTGCTGCAACAGTAATTTCTCTTTCGTATGCAGATATTGATGCTTCGATTGGAGCGTAATTGGATACGATACTGTGTAAGCGACCGAGTTCTCTATCCATAGACCTAACGCTGTATTCAGCTATTTCCAAATCGATCTCATAAGCGACCCTCCTGTTTACAAGTTCCTGCTTTGGAGCATTGGGGTCGAGAAGAAAGGCATCCGAAGAAACGATGATTTGCTTTTCAAGATCTTTTCGCAACACCGAAATTGAGTCTTTCAATTTTTGATCTGTAAAACCTGTTGATATTAGCTTATCAGTAAGACTTTTAATATTGTCCTTTAATAACGAAATTCGCTTGTTATATGGGCGTGAATCAGATTCGTAATATAATTTTTGTTTATCTGTAAATTTACTATCAATTAGTGTTATTGCACTTTTGTATGAAGGTATCTGTTTGTACCATTCTTCTCTTTTTAGCTCTAATGAACTTACTTGATCAACTAACGACTTCGTCTGCTCATAAATATTTATTATACCATTTTGCATTTTAAACGTTTTTAATTCATCAACTTTTTCATCGAGCTCTTTCTTTTTCTGTTTCGCTAATTCACTAAAGAGACGAATAGCATCATTACTTTTTTGAAGAGTAACAATCTTATAATATCGAATAACTTCTTCACAAATTGTGTTAACAATAAATGCAGATAAATCCGGATTCTCCGATTCATATTTAACCGAGATAAAATCACTCTTCTCAACTCTATCAACAGATAATTTCTTGTAAAGTGAAATCGGGTCATATTTCATACTGACAATGATATTAGCTAATTCCCTTTCAAAAGGTATGGTATTTGATAAACTTTGCAATGAATCATGCCTTAGTTTCAAAAGCTTTATAGCCTTATCCTTATCTACCTGGCTCAATCTTTGTAAACTCTTATTCGGGGTTCTAAAAGGAGGAACAATTGTTAAATCATTTAGCAATAATCTATAAGATACAAGGTTCAATACTTTTCTCGATTGTATCAGTTCGATTAGATTGCTGAATTTGTTCTGAATTTCGAATTGCTTTATTTCACTATCCTTCGATTCCAGACTTACTTGAGTTTTTTCAGTAATACCTGTAGCTATCTGAGCTTCGGATTTGTATATGTCTGGAACACTCTTAGTTAAAAAAAAGGCTGTAACAACTGCTAATAGTGTTATGGTTATTATTACAAATTTGCGTCTTAATAAGACTCTTATAAATCTTACGAAATCCATTTACTTGAAAATATTTTCAAATTTAATACCTAAAATCTGCTCAAGGTTTGCTTTTGCAGCAATAAATTCCGTCTCAGAACTTATAATGTTTGTTTTAGCATCGTTGTAAGATTCCAATGCTTTATTATATTCCGGTAATGTAATCTCTCCACTTTCATATTTATATTTCATTAGAATTATATTCGAAGTTGCATCATCTAAACCTTGAGTAGTAATTTTTAACTTTTCAATATTACTCTTATATAAAGAATAAAGCTTAGTAACTTCAGATCGTATTAGCAGCTTCTGAGCAATAATATTGTTATGAGCAATTTTCAATCTTTCACTTGATTGATTTATTTCGCTCGGTACTTTAAATATATCAAATACATTCACAGAGAGTCCTATTCCAAATTTTGGAGCTGAAAATAATCCAGTCGAATCAGTTGCTGTATTTGGATTGTATTGTATCGTGAATTTCAATGTGTTCATCCATGCCCATTTCTTCTGATGCAGATCTTCCTGGCTTATTGCTATTTCATTCAAGTAGTTTTTATTTTCAGGATAATTATCCCAGGCAATTTTAATTAATGTTTCGAGTGTATCAACTATCAAAGGATTACTTAATATTATTTTGTTTGTATCTAACTTCTGTGACGCTGATATGTTAGAAATGAACAGTATGAAAAATAATATTTTTTTCATTAATTCAATTTTTGATTTCTAATAGGAATATTTTCCTTTTTAATTTAAAATTTAGTTTACCTGATTTCTACCCATACTATAATATGTAAAACCCAATTCTTTCATTTTGTTAGGAGCAAAAATATTTCTACCATCGAATATTATCGGATTTTTTAATCCTGATTTCATCATATCATAATCCGGATTTCTAAATTCATTCCATTCTGTTAACACAAATAAAGCTTCAGCATCTTTTAATGCATCGTATTCATTTTCTGCATATTTTATATTTTCAAACAAAGAATTATCTTTAAAATAAAACTTTGAAGTTTCCATCGCAGCAGGATCATAAACCGAAATAGTAGCACCCAATTTTAATAATTCATTAATTATAACAACAGATGGAGCTTCTCTCATATCATCCGTGTTTGGTTTGAATGCAAGACCCCAGATAGCAAAATGTTTACCTTTAATAGCACCATTAAAAAAATTTTGGGCTTTTTCAACAAGTTTGAGCTTTTGAGCTTTGTTTACCTCATCAACAACCGTCAGAATATTTATCTTAGAATCATACTCAGCAGACGTCTTAATCAAAGCATTAACATCTTTCGGGAAACAAGAACCACCATAACCAATACCTGCAAATAAAAATCTCTTTCCTATCCTGGTATCAGAACCCATTCCTTTTCTAATTAGATCAACATTCGCACCAACTTTCTCGCAAAAGTTTGCAAGCTCATTCATGAAAGTTATCCTTGTCGCAAGATAGGAATTTGCAGCATACTTTGTTACTTCAGCACTGGCAGTATCCATCTCTATAATAGGATTACCCTGCCTCACAAATGGCTCATATAATTCTCTCATTTTATCGAATGCTTTCTGGTTATTTGCTCCGATAACTATTCTGTCGGGCTTCATAAAATCATCTACTGCGAAACCTTCTCTCAAAAATTCAGGATTCGAGACGATATCAAAATTACTCACCCCGTGTTTTTCTAACATTTCCCTGACTTTTTTTGAAGTCCCGACCGGGACAGTACTCTTATCCACAATAATCTTGTAATCATCAGTTCCACTTTCCTTTAATATCTTCCCTATATCATCAGCTACTCCCAGGACATATTGCAGATCTGCCGAACCATCCTCACCCTGTGGTGTAGGGAGACAAAGGAATATAACCTCGCAGTCTAAGACAGAGCTCTTTAAATCATTAGTGAAAGAAAGTCTCTTCTTTGCAATGTTTCGATAGAAAAGCATCTCAAGACCGGGTTCATAAATCGTCACTTCAGCTTCTCTCAGCTTTTCTAACTTCTCGGGACTGTTGTCAACACAAATTACATTATTCCCCATTTCTGCAAAACATGTCCCGGAAACAAGACCAACATATCCTGTCCCGATTATCGAAATGTTCATTTTTACTCCTTTAGTATTTAAATTTTTTTAATTTTTATTGGTTTGATCTTCCATATTTTCTGAACATATTCTTTTATTGCCCTGTCACTCGAAAATTTTCCGATCCGTGCAACATTCAAAATTGATTTAACAGTCCATAAATCTTTATTTATAAATTCAATATTAACTTTTTCCTGAGTATCGATATAGGATTGATAGTCTGCTAATAAACAATAAAAGTCATTGTTTAATAAATCATCATAGATAGAATCAAAAATACCGGGCTCATCTTTATTAAAATAATTTGATTTAAGCATGTCAATAGCACGTTTTAACTCAGCATTATTTTCGTAATATTCTCTTGGATTATATCCTTTCCTTATTAGTGTAGAAATTTCCTCTGCTTTTAAACCGAAAATAAAAATATTGTCTTTGCCAACTTCTTCTAATATTTCAATATTTGCTCCATCCATAGTTCCTATCGTTAAGGCACCGTTCAAAGCAAATTTCATGTTGCCGGTTCCCGATGCTTCATAACCGGCAGTTGAAATCTGCTCGGATAGATCTGAAGCCGGGAATATTAGCTCTGCCAATGATACAGAATAATTTTTCAAGAACAGCACCTTCAGTCTATCACCAATATCTTTATCGTTATTAATGATATCTGAAATCGAATTAATCAACTTAATGTGAAGCTTTGCAGTGAAATAGGAAGGAGCAGCTTTACCCGAGAACAAAATTGTTCTCGATGCAAATTCTTTTTCCGGATTGTCCTTTATCCGATTGTAAAGTGTTATCACATGCAGTACATTTAACAATTGTCTTTTGTATTCATGAAATCTCTTAACCTGTACATCGAACATAGATTCATGATTTATTTTTACATCATAATTCTTTTCTATGTAACTTATAAGATTTCTTTTAGCTATCCATTTTGCATTTCTCCAATCATCCTTAAAAATATCGTCGTTTACTAACGTTTCTAACTCTTTTAATTTTAAAAGATCAGTTATCCAGCTGTCTCCAATCCTATCAGAAATTAAACCGGATAAAAAAGGATTTGCTTTACGAAGCCATCTTCTCTGCGTAATTCCATTCGTAACATTGACAAACTTTTTCGGGAAGTACTCAAAGAAATTTGAAAATAAATTTTTCTTTAATATTTCAGTATGCAATGCTGCAACACCATTTACAGAATGGCTTCCTACGATAGAAAGATTTGCCATCCTGACGCTTTTACCTTCTTTACCGTTTTCGTTTATAATTGACAGATTCGAAATAGCTTTATCATCCGTAGTGTAATTATTCCTGATCTCTTCTAAAAATCGATGGTTGATTTCGTAAATGATTTGTAAATGTCTCGGAAGTAACTTCCCGAACATGTTAACTGACCATACCTCGAGAGCTTCAGGAACGACCGTATGGTTCGTGTAAGCAAAAGTATTAACTGTAATGTCCCATGCTTCTTCCCACCCAAGTCCTTCATCATCTATTAAAATTCTCATCAACTCAGGGATAGCTATTGAAGGATGTGTATCGTTAAGCTGTACGGCAACCTTTTGGGAGAATTGTTTAAAACTTTTGTGGAATTTTTTATAACCTTTAATAATATCCTGCATAGTTGCAGAGACAAAAAAGTATTGCTGCTGTAGCCTCAGCATCTTCCCTGAAATAAAAGAATCATTTGGATATAAAACTTTTGAAATTACTTCTGATTTATTCTTATCTTCTACAGCAGACATATAATCACCTCTATTGAAATCTTTTAAATTAAACTCGTTCGTTGATTTTGCCTGCCAAAGCCGCAAGTTATTTACAGTATTGTTCATATATCCAGGAATCGGGATATCACACGCTACAGCAAAAACATCCTCCGTATCCATCCAGTCCAACCTCATATGTCCTTTATCATCAAATGTAGATTCAACATGCCCGAAATATCTAATCCTATATGTTAATTCCGGTCTGATTATCTCCCACGGATTACCAAAATATAACCATTGATCTGGCTTTTCAACCTGGTACCCGTTTTGGATATCCTGTTCGAATATACCATATTCGTATCTGATACCATAACCGTATGCAGGATATTGTAATGTTGAAAGCGAATCGAGAAAACAAGCTGCTAGTCTGCCCAAGCCTCCGTTACCAAGCCCCATATCATGTTCAAATTCAGCGATATCTTCTAAAATATATCCTAAATCCTTCATAATATGAAAACAATCATCATAGTATCCCAGATTAATCAGAGAATTACCGAGTAAACTTCCCATTAAGAACTCTAAAGATAAATAATAAACTTTTTTAACATCTTTTTCGCTGTACTCCTGCTGAGTCCTGAGCCATTTTTTTATGAGTTTATCCCTAATTGACATTGCTAATGCTTTATAAGCATCTTCTTTTGTTACGGTTGTTTTATCCTTTACCAGAGAATATTCAAGATGCTCAGCAAATTTCTTTTGCAGTGAGTAAGGTTCCAGTTTTTCATCATCGGTAAAAAATACTGATGTACTTTTATTTACCATGTGAAGTTTACTTAAGGTTTATAAAAAAAATCCTTATTTATTTCTTTAATGGATAATGCTTTTAAATCCTTTTCCGACACATTCGGTTCAAAAACTTTCCAATCAATTCCAAGGTCAGGATCATTGTATATAATTGCTCTTTCGTCTTCTTTACTGTAATAAGCCGTACACTTATAATGAAAAACAGCAACATCCGATAAAACTGAAAAACCATGTGCAAATCCCGATGGTATCCAGATTTGATTGTGCTTCTCTTCGGATAATTCAACTGCTGCGAATTTGCCAAATGTAGGAGAGTTAAATCTTATATCCACAGCAACATCAAGAACTTTTCCAAACAAAACCTGGCATAGTTTACCTTGAGCATAATCTCCCACCTGGTAATGAAGACCTCTTATCGTACCTTTTTTTGATTTAGATATATTATCCTGAACAAACTTTTCAGATTTTAAATCCGTATATTTCTGCTGGTTGAATGATTCAAAAAAATAACCCCTGTCATCAGCAAAAACATCCGGTAGAATTTCCAGTACTCCTTTTAGTTTTGTTTCAATAATTTCCATAAATTTTATTCCTTAACTTTTTAACTGTCATTTAAGAATTTTTCAAGATATTCCCTGTAAAGAGAATTCGGCATATCAGAAATGACTTTTTCCAATTGGTTCCTTGAAATGTACTTTTTATTAAAAGCTATCTCTTCTATGCATGCTACTTTCAAACCCTGCCGATCGTCAATAGCACCAATAAAATTGGACGCTAATAGTAAAGATGCAGGGGTACCCGTGTCAAGCCAGGCAACACCTCTACCAATTGGTTGAGCGTTAAGTTTTCCTCTTTTAAGATATTCTGTATTTACATCTGTAATTTCTAATTCTCCCCTGGCAGATGGCTTTAGATTTTTAGAAATATCAACTACTTCATTGTCATATACATACAATCCGGGAACAGCATAATTAGATTTTGGTTTATCGGGTTTCTCTTCAATCGATAATACTTTTCCGCTTTCGTCAAACTCAACGATACCATATCTGGTAGGATCGTTGACTCTATATCCGAAAATTGTTGCTCCATTATTATTCTTTATTGCTTCATACAAGAAATTTAATTTTCCATAAAATATATTATCACCTAATATTAATGTCACATCATCCTTTCCGATAAAATTCTCCCCTACAATAAAAGCTTCGGCAATCCCTCTTGGAGCTGTTTGTACCTCGTAGCTAACAGAAATCCCAAGATGAGAGCCATCGTTAAATAGTTTTTTATAAAAAGGTATCGTTTCCTCATTTGATATAATTAAAATATCTTTAATGCTTCCTAACATCAGTATTGACAAAGGATAATATATCAAAGGTTTATCGTAAATCAGTGTTAATTGTTTACTGTAAATCTTGGAAACAGGATACATACGTGTTCCGGCGCCACCGGCTAAAATAATTCCCTTCATTAAATTAATTCCCTTTTTGATTTATAATAAAATAATTATACATAAATTTAAAACTTTGGATTTTTGTGCCAAGCCCAGGCTGTTTTAATAATTTTGTCCAGATTATACTTCGGAATCCACCCTAATACTTCTCTTGCTTTCTTGTTATCTGCAACTAACTCTGCAGGGTCTCCCGGTCGTCTCCCAACAACTTCGGCAGTTATGTTAACACCTGATATCTTTCTTGCAGTGTCTATAATTTCATTAACTGAATAACCATTACCTGTCCCTAAATTAAATACAGTTGATTGCCCATTATTTCTTAAATATTCAAGAGCTTTGATATGTGCGTCTGCAAGGTCATTCACATGAATATAATCACGTATGCATGTTCCATCTTTTGTTGGGTAATCGTCTCCGTACACATAAATTTTTTCCCTCCTTCCCAAAGCTGCGAATAATACCAGCGGAATAAGATGGGTTTCGGGGTCATGACTCTCACCTATTTGTGAATCATCAGAATCACCCGCAGCATTGAAATATCTCAGTGCTGCGAAGTTTAATCCATACGCCGTACCATAATCATTTAAGATGTTCTCAATGATAAACTTCGTCTTTGCATAAGGATTTATTGGTTTTGGTGTTTCCGATTCCGATATTGGTATATTTAAAGGATTCCCGTAAACAGAACACGTAGAAGAAAAAACAATTTTATCTATATTATTCTCTTTAAGAACATCGATGAGATTAAAACTTCCAACCACGTTGTTTGAATAATACATCTGCGGATTATCAACTGATTCTCCAACGTACGCAAAAGCTGCAAAATGTATGACTGCATCTATAGAGAACTTCTTAATCGAATTACTTAATCCTTCAAAATCAAGAAGGTCAGCTTTTTCGAAAGTTACACTTTTCGGTATGGATTCTTTATGACCTCTCGACAAGTTATCAATGATTACAACATTTTCTCCTCTTTCAAGGAGCATTTTTACAACATGTGAACCAATGTACCCGGCACCTCCTGTAACTAAAATAGTCATACCATAGAATTTTCGTTTATATTAATATATTATATAGCACCTTCTCTTTTTACAACAGATTTAAAAGTTTCTGCCATCATTTTTATATAACCTTTGTATGAATGAAATTCAGCATATTCGCCAAGATATTCTTTATCTTCATCTGAAATATTACTTAAAACAGATTGCATTGTATCATGCAAAGCTCTTTCCTCAGCCGATAATTTTGAGCGACCGCGTGCTTGCCAGTACCCTGCAAGACCTAATCTTCCTTTAAATCTTTCCTGCGCCACATCGGTAAGATCAATTTTACTATCTTCGTTATCAGATTTTAATCCTTTATGTTGCAAATGTTCGGCTTCGTAAGTCGGCAGTGCCCAAATTCCAACGAGGCTCATGTTTCCCTTTAGCACATTCCACAGAAGCGGAAGCTCATCGATCGATGTTTTTCTCAAAATGTTCCCTACTTTCGTAACTCTGGGATCGTCTTCAATTTTCACAAATGGACCAGATTCATAAATGTTCTTTAATTCTTTAACACGTTTATCAGTATCAGTGTACATTGTTCTAAACACGTAATACTTAACGGGCTTCTCTTTAAAAAACACATACCAGTGATTTCCTTTTTTTTCTATCTGCGGAGCTTTCAATCTTTTTGATATATAAAAAACAGGACCTTTTGAATCCAATTTAATTAATATTGCAACGATTAGAAACAGAGGAGATAATAACAATAACAAGAAAAATGATACAATTCTGTCAGTTGCATTTATTAAAAATTGATTAAGTTTAGTCTTATATGGAATTATAAAATGAGATTTTAAAACCTGGTCATCATCAACATAGGTTCCGAATTTATTCTTCACACTCATGTGATAATTTTGACTTACAACAGATTCTTTTAACTCTACACTTTTACCTATATATGTATTTTTCAAGATTACACTTTTATCTATAATTGCTTTATTCTCTATAAATACATCATCCCCAACAATAACCGGACCGTAAAAATCAACCCCCGAAGATACCTGAACATTCTTTCCAATTAAAACAGGAGTAACTGCATTATCAATTACTTTCTTATCAACCTTACTTGAAGGATGAACATAAAATCCATCTTTAATTTTATTTATATCTTCAAAGCAACCATCGACTTTCCCGGAAATGATATCAAGATTAACTTTCCAGTATTCTTCAAGACTTCCAATATCACTCCAATAAGCATTTGTTTTATACGCAAAAAATGGTGTTTTATCTTTCAACAACACGGGAAATAAATTATAACCAAAATCATATTCCTGTTTCGGAGGAATTTTCTCTAGTAAATCTGGTTCGAAAATATAAATACCAAGATTTGCTAAATTCGAAAGAGCATCTTCCTTTTTAGGTTTTTCCTGAAATTTTTGTATAGAATTATTTTCATCCGTAACAACCACTCCAAATTTTGATGTATCTTCAACTTCTTTAACGGCAATTGTAGCCGTCGATTTGCTTGACTTATGAAACTTATACATATCAGTCAGATCAATATTTGTAAATCCATCTCCACTCAAAACTATGAATGTTTCATCAAAAAAACTCTGTATTCTTTTTATACCACCGGCAGTTCCTAATAATTTTTTCTCAATAGAATAAGATATATCAATTCCGTAGTCCTCACCGTCTTTAAAAAAGCTGTCTATTTGTTCGGGCAGATAATGAAGATTCATCTTTATCTGTTTTACACCGTGATTTTTACATAAATTGACTATGTGTTCAAGTGCGGGCTTATTGACAATCGGCAGCATAGGTTTAGGAATTGTCAATGTCAACGGCATTAAACGAGATCCAACTCCTGCGGCTAATATCATTGCTTTCATTATAATAACCTCATTTATTAAAAAATTTCTTTATTGAAAATAATTGCTTTTCATTTTCTCGATTCTCATATATAACTTCATCACATAAAGCATTAATCAAATACAACCCATAATGTTCATTCAACTCTAAAATATTTTCATCATGAAATTCTATATTATAGTGTTTAAATTCTATTTGATCCTTTGTTTTAATAAAACATCTTATTTCATTTTCTGAATCATGATAAATTAGTATTTCTTCATTTACTATCGATTCGGGATATGGTGGATAATATTCTTTTTCATAATTGTTTAAATTTTTTTCTAATGAATGTGGTTTTATGCAAAAGCCTTTACCGACAGTCTCCACAATAATATGCATATGATCCATCTTGAAATCATAATTAAATTTAATATAATCATCGTTTGAATATTTCACTGCATTTGTGAAAATCTCTGAAATTACTAATTGCATATCCTGCAGATACTTCTTTTGTTTATCACTACTCTGGAAAACAACCTCTGCTTTAATTAGCGATTCTGTTTTATCCCAAACTTTATGAACATTTTCCAAAGAGCATAAAAAAGTAGCCGAAATATTTTTCTCAGACACAGTAGTTTTAATTAAAAACTGTTAATAACATCGTCTTTGTTGTCAAAAATCTCAAAGACTTTGTATAATCTTGTAAGTTCGAACATAGCTCTTACCGGTGGTTGTAAACCCAAAATCTTAATGTCGCCCTTTTCGCCCGTAATCTTCTTTAATCCGGATACTATTGCTCCAAGAAAAGAACTATCTGCAAATTCTACTCCAGATAAGTCAAGAACAACTTTTGTTGCATTCTTATTTTCGATCAAATCAAATAAGAAAGCTTTAAAATCTTTTGCGATCTCAGCTGTAGCTCTTTTTAAATGCAGTGTAACAACTGTTACTCCTTGAATTTCTTCTGTTGAATAATCCATTTTATTTTATTTATATTATTGAAAACAATTTATCTTTTAGCTCTTTCCCATACCACTTTTTGCTGTCCTTTTAAGTATCTTTTTAAGCCAACATAAGCAGCCCAATTCATCATTGATAATATGAATGGCAAATAAAATAATTTGATTTTTTTTCTCTCTTTTTCAAGCAAATATCCTATTGATGCGAACAAATAGAAACAAATCTGAAAAAATAGTAAAATACAATAAACCAAATTAAAATTATCTATTAATATTAATACATTTAGTATCAAAATCATTGGCAACAGAAACGGAACCACCGCCCATCGGAGAACCCTATGAGACACATACTGGAATGTTAATATTCTATACTTAAACGGATTAAGAAGTGCTTTTAACCAGACAATTGACTGGAATCCTCCTGCTGCAATTCGCCGTCTACGAATGAATTCTTCTTTGACTTCAAAAGTTGGATCTTCTTCCGCATAAGCATCCGGTTCGTAGACAACCCGGTAACCTTTCTGTGCAACTCGAAGTGATATTACGAAATCTTCAATAATAGCATTTCCTTCAATACCACTCCCCCACAATTCTTTTCTAATTGCAAAAATCTCACCAGCAGCACCAACTGTTGTCCATATTTTCGAATCAGTCTTTTTAAGTAATGATTCATATTTCCAATATAATCCTTCACCTTCGCCGCTTGTTGAACTATCCGATTTTCGTACACGCTTTTCTCCCGCTACACAGCCAACCTGTTTATCCCTGAAATGTCTGCTTATGTTTACCAGGGCTTCTTTATTGAACATGGAGTTAGCATCAGAAAATACGAGAATATCGCCTTTAGCAATCTTAACAGTTCTGTTTACCTGTGAGATCTTTCCTTTTCTTTCAATGTCTTTAGTTATTTTTATTTGTATATCATTATCAGCTTCGTTTGCCTGAAAATATTCATCCAACTTTTCTTTCGCTTCATGTGTTTGTCCTTCAGTTGTATACTTTATCTTTTCAAATTCTTTTTCAATCTCCGATAAAAAAGAATTTGTTCTATAATCTGCAATATTATCGAATTTCTTGAACCTTAAATACACTTCCTCTTCAACAGGATTTACTCCACTCACTTCTTGTTTTTCCAAAAAAGTATCATAGAACTCTTCTATGGTTTCATCTTTAGCTGAAGACGTGTCATAAGCAATCGCAAATATGATTTCAAGTTTATCTTTAGGATAGATAAGCTCGAATGTATTTATGATTTTTTCTTTAATTATTTCTTTACTCTCGCCTGATGCAGATATAATAAAAGAAATATCAGGATAGTATGGCAATTTGGGTTTTACTATATATTCAGACTTTACAATGTTAGCTGGTTTTGGGAGTAACTTAATTAGGAATGGTATCCTGGAAATTATTATTATCAGTGCACCATATCCAACATAAGAATAAATCACGATAAACATACTTACCCAAAACAAAATCTCAACAGCAATCATTTATATTTTTATTTTTAATAAAATAAAATTCTATCAATTTATGAATGTTACTTAGGAACATTTGATAACTATCAAACTTACATCGTCTTCAAAGTTATTACCAGAATATTCACTGAATTCCTTTTTAATATTTTCTATTACATCGTCACCTGATGAAACTTTTTTAACCAGATCTTTTAATCGCTTAACACCAAATTGTTCACCTTTATCATTTCTCGTTTCAATAATACCATCTGTGTAGACAACGATATTATCTCCACTCCTGATATCAAACTTCACTGTTTTGTATTCACCATCAAGTTTCAAACCCAATAATAGACCATCCGAGTCTAATTGCTCTACTTCACTAGAATTTGCACTAAAATATAAAATAGGTAAATCACCAGCTCCGGAATACTGGACCGATTTAACACTCTTATCTAAAATTAACAAAGACAGGGTTGTAAAAATCTCGGATATTTTGGCATCATTATATATATTTTCATTAATTTTTGTTAAAATTTCTTTTGAACTACAATCCTTACTTTCTTTCAGAATTACCCTAATCGTACTTCTTATGTAACTAATGAAAGAAAACGCAAAAAACCATGCCCCCCATTTCTTACCCATAATATCTCCTAAAATAACCACTATTCTATCGTCACCTAAGTTAATGTAATCAATGAAATCTCCGCCGGGTATGCCTTTAAATGGAACATGCCATTGCGAAATTTTAAAACCTTCAAAAGAGGGTGGAGCATCGGGTACGACTTCCATACTTATAGAACCTGCTGCCTGGTGCAATTCATTCACAGCTTTCTGTCTTTCCCTGTTAATTTTCTTAATAATGTTGCCTATTTTTGTTGCTACAACTTTCGGATGGTTAGTTTTTAAGATATACTCTTCTATGTCCATATCATATCCTTCCAGCATCAATTTATCAGAATCCTGTGAAGTTAAAAAAACGAATGGAATATCTTTTAAATTAGGCGCTTCCAAAAGCATCTTTCTAAATTCAAAACCGTTAATCTCCGGCATATCATAGTCTGATAAAATAATATCTGGTGAATAGGATTTGACAGCATCAAAACCATCCCTGGCATTATTCTCTATTTTACAATCGAAGTTTAAGTTAACTAAAGCATTCCGAAGTAATTTTACAATAACCGGATCATCATCAACAATTAAGATCTTATAAACTTTCTTTTCATAAACATCATCAAATTTCTTTTTTAAACCGTAAGTCTTGTAAATCTCGATTCTTTTTAATAATGCTTCTGTCTTAACCAGCAGTTCTTCAGAATCAACCGGTTTAATTATAAAATCATCAGCTCCTGAATCAAATGCCTTTGAACGAGCTTCTGATGAATTCATTGATGTTATAAAAATAAATGGCAGTGCATTATATTTTTCTTGCTGTCTTACTTTTTTACAAAATTCAAAACCGTCCATGTCTTCCATCATAATATCACAATACACAAGATCTATATCTTCTGTGTTAAGCTTCTGAAGTGCATCTTGAGGAGTCCCGGATTCAAAAACCGTATATCCATGTTTCTTCAAAGCAAAATTAATTACCTTTCTTGCAACAGGTTCATCGTCAACAACAAGAAGTTTCTTATTTCCTTCACTCATTAAGTAATGCGTACTTTTAAAATTTCGGAAAGAGAATTACCCTATATAAAAGTGTTGTTCAAAAATTATTAACTCTTTTTTATAGTAGCTTTCATACTCTACAAATATAAGCAAAGAATTAATATAAACGTGTAGGATGAAATATGAAAAGATAGTACGAATTAGTCTTACATTCTTAATGAGATTTTTTAAATTTCACAGAAATGTGTTTAATTTTGTACATTTAATACATTTAATTATTACTACTTTAAATTACCTTTATTAAGTAAATGTCCGGTCATCTTTGTAAATGACTTATTCTAAATTTTATATATTCAAATTATTCTATTGTTTAATTGCTTTAAAATTATGACTTTTTAAGAATAAAAAGTATCATTGGTTATTTATCAACTCTTTCAATGTGAATTCTTTTTCAATAATTTAATCTTAACAGGAAAACAATTATGAAAAACATTTTATTTCCAACAGATTTCTCTGAAACTTCAAAGAATGCCAGGAAATATGCAATTGACATTGCGGAAAAGTCCCGGGTAAAAATTTTCGTTGTGAATATATACAGTGTTACTATTTTCGACCCGAACATGCCAGCAGAACTATTATTAAGTGCATACAACGATGCTGAAAAAAATTCACAAGAAGAACTCGAAAAAATTCACAGCGAGATAAAATCAGACATCAAGAAAAAAAATCTTGACTTTAATATAGAAACAGAATGTATTAGCAGGCAAGGTCTTGTTGTTGATGAAATCATTTCCATTATAAAAGAGAAAGATATAGATATTGTCGTTATGGGAACCACAGGAGCGAGTGGTTTAAAAGAGATAATTATTGGAAGCAATACAGCAAGCGTTGTGGATAAAGCACCATGCCTGACGCTGGCAATTCCCAAAGAAGCAAAATTCACTGAAATCAAAAACATTGCTTTCGCAACAGACCTGAACGAAACTGAAAACCATGAAATTATAAAGCTTATTGATTTTGCGAAAACTTTGACAGCAAAGATAACATATTTACATGTATGTAATGAAAAAGAATCAGAAGTATTTCAAGAAAAAGAAAAGATATTCAGGAAAATTAAAGAAGATATCGGTTATGAAAATATGGAATTTGAAATGACAGAATGCAGTAATATCTTTGATGGTATTAACAATTACATTGAGAGCAGTGCTGTAGATGTTCTCGCAATGGCAACACATCACAGAAGTCTCTTTGGAATGATATTCCATAAAAGTCTTACAAAGAAAATGACATATAATACCAGAATCCCGTTACTCGCGCTCCACAGGGATGTTTAGAACCTAAGAAAATCAATTATTATGGCAGAAAAATTATTTCTTATCGATGCAATGGCTATGATTTATAGGGCTTATTTTGCTATGATCTCACACCCACTGATAAATTCAAAAGGTAAAAACACTTCGGCAGTTTTTGGCTTCTTTAATTCACTCATTAAAATTCTGGAGGAAGAAGAGCCTGAGCATATTGCTGTTTGTTTTGATACCGAAAAACCTACATTCCGACACGAAGAATTTCCTGCATACAAAGCTCAAAGACAGGAGATTCCAACCGACATGCCCTGGCAGATTGATAAAGTTAAAGAAATCATAAAATCTTTTAATATACCTCTTTTAGAAGTTCCAGGATATGAAGCAGATGATATCATAGGTACTCTTGTCAAACAAGCCGAAAAGAAAAATGTAAAAAGTTACATGGTAACCTCTGATAAAGATTTCATGCAATTGGTTACAGATAAAACCTTTCTTTATAAACCTATAAGAAACCTGTATGGAAACAGGGTTACAGACGTAGAAATTGTAGACAGAAAGGGTGTTGAAAAGAAATTTGGCGTAGGTCCAGATAAAGTGATAGAAGTTCTTGGATTGATGGGAGATGCTTCCGATAACATTCCAGGGATTAAAGGAGTTGGCGTAAAAACAGCAATATCTTTGATACAAGAATTCGGTTCAATAGACAATCTTTACAAAAATATTGAGAAAGTCACAAAACCCAAGCTAAAGGAAAATCTTATCAAGCATAAGAAAGAGGCTTTGCTGTCAAAGAAACTTGTTACAATAATCACCGATGTTCCTTTAGGAAAGAATTTTCACGAACTCAATAGAAAAGCATACAATAAAGAAGAGCTGATTGGACTCTTTGAAGAATTAGAATTCAAATCAATAGTAAAAAAGATATCTACCACTGAAAAACCTGTAAAAAAGAAAAAAGCTAATAAAGACGATGATATAAAGATATCTATTAAAGGTCAGAAAGTAAAAGATATCAAAGTTAAAATACCTGAAACTCAAACTCAACTACTGACAATATCAGATGTGAAACATCATTATTACACAATTAAAAATAGAGATGAATACGAACGATTTATCAAGAAACTTTCGGAACAGGAATTGATCTCATTCGATACTGAAACAAACAGTACTAATCCCATGTACACAAATCTCGTTGGGTTCTCAGTTTCATACAAAGAAAAAGAAGCATTTTACGTACCCATACACGGAAGGTTCAAATCAAATAAAAAAAGTGAGGGGACATTGTTTAGAAACGGGGAAAGTGCTGCAGAGAGTACTGAAACAGGTGTAGATATTAACTTTGCTCTGAAGAAATTAAAACCTATACTTGAAAATGACAAGATAAGAAAGGTTGGACAGAATATTAAGTTTGATTATATTGTTATGAGAAATTATGGAATTGAAATCCAGAACCTCTTCTTCGATTCACTCATCGGTGCTTATGTATTAAGCTCCGAAGGCAGACATGACATGGATACTTTATCCGAAAAATATCTGGGTTACAAACCAATTTCTATCGAAGAATTAATCGGTAAAGGAAAGACTCAGATTACGATGGATAAAGTTAGGATTGATAAGGTTAGTGAATATGCTGCCGAGGATGCTGATGTTACGCTTCAACTCTTTCACCGTTTAAAATACGAACTACAAAAAATTAATAATCACAAACTGTGTTCCGAAATTGAATTCCCTCTTATTAGAGTCCTTGCAGAAATGGAATACGAAGGAATTAAAGTTGATGCAAGTGTTTTAAAAGTTATCGATAAAGAATTAATTAAACTAATTTCGGACTATGAACAAAAGATATACGATACAGCTGGAGAAGTCTTTAATATTAACTCCACTCAGCAGTTATCAAAAATATTATTCGATAAATTAAAACTAACTCCAGTAAGAAAAACGAAGACAGGTTTTTCTACAGACGTTAGAGTACTGGAGGAGCTTAAATATCAGCACGAGATTGCTTCTGTTATAGTTGATTACAGAACTCTCACTAAACTTAAAACTACTTACATAGATGGTTTATTAAAAGCAATCAATCCAAAAACAGGAAGGGTACATACGTCTTTCAACCAGGTAATAGCAGCAACGGGAAGACTTTCGAGTGTAAATCCAAACCTCCAGAACATACCTATCAGAACTGAAGCCGGAAGAAGCATAAGAAAAGCCTTCGTACCAAAAGAGAAGGATTACATTCTTGTTTCTGCCGACTACTCCCAGATTGAATTACGCATAATGGCACATTGTTCAGACGATGAAAATTTCATTAATGCATTCAAAAAAAACAGGGACATACACACTGAAACAGCAATGAGAGTCTTTGACGTTAAATCAAAAAAAGATGTAACCGGCAACATGAGAAGAAAAGCAAAGGAAGTTAACTTTGGAATCATTTATGGTATAGGAGCTTTCGGTCTTGCAAACCGCCTTGAAATAAAAAACTCGGAAGCTAAGGAAATTATCGACAGATATTTCAGGGAGTACCCGAAAGTAAAAGAATACATGGAAAAGACTAAACAATTAGCGAGAGAAAACGGTTATGTCGAAACACTTATGGGCAGAAGACGTTATCTTCCGCAGATAAACAATCAAAACGCAAACGCAAGAGCTGAAGATGAAAGAGCTGCTATCAACATGCCGATTCAGGGAACAGCTGCCGATATGATAAAAATTGCGATGATTAAAATTTTTAATGCATTCCAAAAGCATGAACTTGAATCAAAGATGCTATTGCAGGTTCACGACGAACTTGTTTTTGAAGTCAAAGAAAAAGAGTTCGAAGAAGTTAAGAAAATTGTTTTAAGAGACATGAGAAATGCTATCAAGTTAAATGTACCAATTGAAGTCGAAATAGAAACAGGTAAGAACTGGTTTGACGCTCATAAATAAATTTCAATTTATAAAAACGAATTGTAACTTTGCCTGATATTGTATCAAATCTAATAGAACTTTATGTATTCAAAAAGATTCATGATAAACCAAAGTATCTATTATTAAAAAGAGCATCAGACGTTATTTTTCCGAATGTCTGGCAAATGATAAGCGGAACTATAGAGAACAATGAAAAAGCATACGAAACAGCATTCAGAGAACTTTATGAAGAAACTGGTTTTAAAACGGATAAATTTTATGTAGTACCGAAAATAAGCAAGTTTTACTACAAGCAGCAAGACACAGTGAATCTCGTACCAATTTTTCTTTCTGAAATGAATGAAGATGAGATCACATTATCAAAAGAACATGTTGAATATGGTTGGTTTGATTTTGTGGATGCCTATCAAAAGCTGCACTGGGTAACATGGAAAGATAATTTAGAGCTAATTAACGATATATTTAAAGACGAAATAAGATATAAAAACCTGGAAGAAATTTTTATTAATTAAAAAAACTATATGATAATCGTTACTGGTGGAGCAGGTTTTATTGGAAGTGCTCTTGTGTGGAAACTGAATAAACTTGGTACGGAAGATATAATAATAGTTGATGAATTCGGAAAAGATGAAAAGTACAAAAACCTTATCTCTTTGAAGTTTCTGGATGTTCTTGACAAAGATGATTTTGGCAACATGGTTGCTTCGGATTTTTTTAAGAAAAATAAAGTTGAAACAATTTTTCATCTTGGAGCATGCAGCTCAACAGCCGAACTCGATTTTAATTTCCTACTCAGGAATAATACAGAATACACAAAATTTCTCTGCGGACATGCGATTGAAAACAATATAAGATTTATCAATGCATCATCAGGGGCAACATACGGAAACGGGAAGCGAGGTTTCTCGGATGATGAAAGCAAACTAGATATCCTCATACCATTGAATCCCTACGGATATTCGAAACATCTTTTTGACTTATGGGCAAAACACAACGGCTATCTCGATAAAATTGCGAGCTTAAAATATTTTAACGTCTATGGTCCGAATGAGTATCATAAAAAGGACATGATGAGCGTTGTAAACAAGTGTTTTTACCAGGTCAAGGAAACAGGCAGGGCGAGACTTTTTAAATCTACTTCAACAGAATATGGAGACGGTGAACAGAGAAGAGACTTTATTTATGTTAAAGATGCGGTAGACATGACAATTTTTTTCCATGAAAATAAAATCGTAAATGGCATTTATAATATAGGAACGGGCACAGCGAATACATTCAATGATTTTGTTAAACCAATATTTGAATCACTTAACATGAAAGAAAATATCGAATACTTCGACATGCCGGAAATTTTAAAGGATAAATACCAGGATTTCACACAGGCAGACATGGATAAATTAAAAAGTACCGGGTATGATAAAGGAACTACGCCGATTAAAGATGCAGTTATCGACTATGCGAAGAATTACCTTAATACAGAAAATCCTTATTTACATTAAATCGAAATTAAAAAATATTACTATTATTTATAAAAAATGAAATCTATACTACTTACAGTAATTTGCACAATACTTTTTATCAGCAACTCTTTTTCACAGGACTTGCCGAATTTCATGACTGAAAAGGAAAAGGAATTATATAAAATATACCAGCATCCAATACTGCCAACAGATGATACTAATCCACCACCTACTCCTGTCAGGACGATGGCAGAATGGGAAGAACTTTCCGGTCTAATGATAACATGGACGTCTTTTACTTACATATTAAGGCAGGTTGTTGATTACGCACAAGACGAGGGACTTGTCTACATTGTGTGCAACGATTCAAATTCCGTTAAAAGTTATTTAACGAGCGGTGGAGTATCTTTAACGAATTTAAGATTTCTGATTACAGGTTATAATTCCATTTGGTGCAGAGACTATGGACCCTGGAGCGTTTACTCCGGTATTTCGGACAGTCTAAAAATCATCGATTGGATATATAACAGACCGCGTCCGTTAGACGATATTATACCGACATTTTTTGCAAACTACATAAGCGTTCCAATTTACACAACAACACAGCCCCCTAATGACCTCGTTGCTTCGGGTGGGAACTTCATGGTCGATGGTCATGGAACAGGCTTTTCTTCGAAATTAATCTTGAACGAAAATCCCGGTAAAACAGAAGCGCAGATAGATACGATCATGAAAAAATACATGGGACTGACAAGATACATAAAAATGACAACACTTCCTTATGATGTAATACATCATATCGATATGCACATTAAACTCCTGGATGAAGAAACTCTTCTTGTCGGGCAGTATCCACCCGGCGTTGCCGACGGTCCTCAGATAGAAGCAAACCTGCAATACATCTTGAATAATTTTCAAACATGTTTTGGAAAACCATATAAGGTTGTAAGAATTCCTATGCCGCCTCATAACGGGCAGTATCCCCCGTCGGGAAATTACAGGACTTTTACGAACTCTATAATTATTAATAAAACTGTGATTGTTCCAACTTACGAGTATAAGTACGACACGACAGGGTTAAGGATTTACAGGGAAGCGATGCCGGGCTATAACATAGTCGGGATTGATTGTAATTCAATAATTCCTTCATTAGGGGCAATTCATTGTATAGTCAAAGAAATAGGTGTGAAAGACCCGATTTTCATTTCTCACAGTGCTCTAAGGGACACAAACAACACGACAACACCTTACGAAGTAAAAGCTTATATAAAAACAAAAAGTGGAATTTCGAACGCGAAGATTTACTGGACTACTGACACGACACAGGGATTCGGTTCATTGAATATGACAGCATCGGCAGATACATTCACAGCATACATCCCAAATAAACCTCTTGGTACTACAATTTACTATTACATATCTGCAACATCGAATAATAGCAAAACAATAACGAAACCGTTACCGGCACCATCGGGGAATTTCCGCTTTAAAATAACAAATGCCTCAGGGATATCGGGAAATAGTTCTTATCTTAACAATTACACCCTATACCAGAATTACCCAAACCCATTCAACCCGGTTACAAAGATAAAATTCGATCTACCAAAAAACGGATTCGTAAGAATTCAAGTTTTTGACATTGCGGGAAGATTAATTAATACATTAATCAATGACTTTAAGTTCGCAGGAACTTACAAGATTGATTTTAATGCAAGCAATCTGACGAGCGGTGTTTACTTCTATAAAATGGAAACTGTCGATTATTCAGAAGTAAAGAAGATGCTGTTAATAAAATGATTTCACTTAAACATCTCTCCTTCCCAAACTCAGTTTGTGAATAAGAGGTATATAGTAAGCTCTTTCAAGATTCTTGAGAGAGCTTTTTTTTCAACACTCTCGTGCACAAGCCCTGCTTGTGTAAATACAATTCAGGTAATGAAGTAACATAGCAACAGGCAGAGGCAGGGACTTTGGGAACAAGCAGAAGAACTCTACCCGGTATAGACATTTAATAAAATATGTTTGATTATTAGAATTGTATTTTTTACATTATTAAAGCAGGATATAAAAAATGTACAAGACATCTGC
>CAYYJH010000010.1:0-44379 GCA_964472195.1 uncultured Ignavibacteriaceae bacterium
GCCTTGTTCTGATCTGTTGCCAATCGGCAAATCCATTTCAGGTTATAATTACCGGCTGCTGTTGGTGTCCAGGTATAGCTAACGGAATCATTTGCTCCTGCCGCTAAACTAAGATTCACACTTGTTTGCTGAGAACCGTTGACAAAGAAAGCAATCGGCACACCTGTTTCGGCAGAAGTACCAAGATTTGTAATCTTTGCTTTAATCGGATATGGATTATTTTTTACAAATTGAGTCGGTAAACTCAAGAACGGACCTGCTGCATAATCATGAGTGTACTGTGTTCCTGCTCCGGGAATACCTGTTGCAAGTACCTGGTTCTTGCCGGTAAATATACCGACCAAAGTGCTTGCCCCGGTAGTGGTATTAATAGTTCGCAGCTGTGTAGTGCCTGTGCCAATTGCTGCCCAGTATAATACATCGTCATGAGGATCAAAATCTGCATCCTGTCCGTAGTTAGCATTATAGCCTAAGGCACCAACTGATGTTGCAGCACCTGTGGTTTTGTTCAGCTTCCAGAGTTTATCATTTACTATATCAATCGCAAATATTTGTCCTGTAGTATTGCATGCAATTGCAATTATACCGGGAGCATTTGTGATTAATCCACCAATCTGGGTTGCTACACGGGTTGTTAAATTAAGAGAATATAACGCGGACGATGTAATAGCCGTACTCGTAAGAAACATCGTGTTAGTAGTAGCATCCCATGCACATCCTGTTATTCCTCCAGCAGTGTGACCGGGATTAATACCCGTAATATTTCCAAGAGTTGTCTTGGCTCCTGTAGTCGTATCAATTGTATATAATACGTAAGGACTAACCTGTTGTATTACATAGAACTTCATTGGTGAACCACCGAAATCACCGGATCCCATGAAGTTTGTCTGCGTAGTCCCAACCCAGGTTTGAGTTCCGGGAGTACCCAGAAAATATTTAAACAACCGTGAAGCACTGATACTGGTTGCGTTGTATGAGAATCCCCTTGATGTCGGTAAAGGATTGTCAAATACTACACTCTGTTCAACATTGTTGTAAACGTAAGGGGCAGGTCCTATGGATATAGGCGCATCCTGTGCATTTACATTCAATCCAGCGATGAACGACAGAGCGAAAACAAATGTAAAGACTGTCAATAACTTTTTCATTAAGCTTTCCTTTATTTTAATTTTATGAAAGAGTATTTAAATGATAATTTACTGATAAAAATTAGTCTCGAATAACTTAACTTTTCTCAGGAAATTTTAATTAAATTACAAAAACATTATATAGTATTAAATCCTATTGTTATTATCAGGATTAGCATAAAATAAAGAATAACAAATCATTTGTCAAATGAATTATTTGATATTATCTTCATCTGTCCAAAACATTTTTTATAGTATAAATACTTCTGGAAAAAAGAAACATTTATCTTGTTATATAGTGATATATTCCCAAAAAATCACTGTAAATCAACTCATCCCCCTTTAGTTCCCCCTTCTCTTGCTAAGAGAAGGGGGTTAAGCCTGCCTCTACCTGCTAGTAGACAGGTGTTGCAGGCAGGGGGTTGAGTTTTTTTGTGTACTTCGGGAGTTTCTCCCGAAGGAATTTGAAAAATCTGTTAGAAGCAACTCCTGCTAAATCTCAAAATTTAGACATAAAAAAGCCCTTACCTGATACGCAGATAAGGGCTGAAAAATATTAGATATATAAATATTTATATACTATTTCACGAGTACCATTCTCTTTACTGAAGAGAAGTCACCCGATTGTATCTTATAGAAATAAGCTCCACTGGAAAGATTACTACCGTTGAATTCGACGATATAATTTCCCGGATTCTTCACTTCATTAATAAGAGTAGCTACTTCTTTACCGAGTACATCATAGACTTTTACAGTTACCAATCCCGTAGTCGGTATTGAGAAGTTTATCTTAGTTGAAGGATTGAATGGATTCGGATAATTTTGTGATAATGCGTATTCTGTCGGTATGGTATTACCATTCTGAGTTACACCGGTTAATATCCAAGTAGTGTCCGGATTGTAACAGTAGTTATCCATATACATCTGATCCACTGCTGTGGCTCCAAAGAAGTCGTTAGCAGCAAGTTGCTTTGGAACCGCGGTGCCAGATGCGCCGGCTGTCCAGCGCCACGTGTGAACGTGTGTACCGTTGATGAAGAACCTGGCTGAATCGATGTCCAGATTCACAATCAGCATCGCCGTCTGCCAGGAACCATGTGTATAGGCGAACGGCACTGCTGTCGACGAGCCTCCGAAGAGTCTTCCGTTGTTCCCACTGGCAGCAACGTCAAAGTAGCACTCCATGCCCCATTTGTATGTGGGTCCCGCGAAGACCGCTAAAGTATTCCAGTACCCCGCCTTGCCCGCCGGGACGTAGAATTTGAATCTAATGAGATGAATGCCCGTCGTGTCATTGCCAAGTGGCTTGACCAGGTCATTGTTCTGGACAATCACCACCGACTTTGTTGGACTGAATGATTGAGCATTGGAGATTTTCGGATCTTCCGTCGTGTTGCACGGATCCAAGCTCCACGTCGTCCAGTTGACAGAATCTTGACAAGCAAGTCGCTGACCAACGGTGAAGCTCTCGAAGTCTTCGCAGAAGACTCCTCCCCCTCCCGGGGCAGGAATACCCGTTGCAAGTACCTGGTTCTTACCAGTAAATAGACCGACTAAAGTGCTTGCCCCGGTAGTGGTATTAATAGTTCGCAGCTGTGTAGTGCCTGTGCCAATTGCTGCCCAGTATAATACATCGTCATGAGGATCAAAATCTGCATCCTGTCCGTAGTTAGCATTATAGCCTAAGGCACCAACTGATGTTGCAGCACCTGTGGTTTTGTTCAGCTTCCAGAGTTTATCATTTACTATATCAATCGCAAATATTTGTCCTGTAGTATTGCATGCAATTGCAATTATACCGGGAGCATTTGTGATTAATCCACCAATCTGGGTTGCTACACGGGTTGTTAAATTAAGAGAATATAACGCGGACGATGTAATAGCCGTACTCGTAAGAAACATCGTGTTAGTAGTAGCATCCCATGCACATCCTGTTATTCCTCCAGCAGTGTGACCGGGATTAATACCCGTAATATTTCCAAGAGTTGTCTTGGCTCCTGTAGTCGTATCAATTGTATATAATACGTAAGGACTAACCTGTTGTATTACATAGAACTTCATTGGTGAACCACCGAAATCACCGGATCCCATGAAGTTTGTCTGCGTAGTCCCAACCCAGGTTTGAGTTCCGGGAGTACCCAGAAAATATTTAAACAACCGTGAAGCACTGATACTGGTTGCGTTGTATGAGAATCCCCTTGATGTCGGTAAAGGATTGTCAAATACTACACTCTGTTCAACATTGTTGTAAACGTAAGGGGCAGGTCCTATGGATATAGGCGCATCCTGTGCATTTACATTCAATCCAGCGATGAACGACAGAGCAAAAATAAACGTGAAGATTGTGAATAGCTTTTTCATTAGCTTTCCTTTGTCTTTGATTTATGAGAAATTATTTAAAAAGTATTTACTAAAAAAAGCAAGTTGTAAATAACTTAACTTTTCTTAGAAAATTTTAAATAGATTATTAAAAGATATCATTATTAAATCCTATGATAATTGTTCGGATTTATATAAAATAAAGAATACAAATTCATTTGTCAAATGAATTATTTGTTTTTAATAATTTTACCTTGTTATCTCTGTTTCAGGTACGCCTGTCTGATAAAGCGGATTTAGGAGAAGCCAAACCGAGATTTAAAAACAAAAAAGCGGGTTTTGTGACCCGCTTTTTAATTAATAATATAGAATCAGATATTACTTAATCAGCATCATTCTCTTTGTTTCGCTGAAGTTATCAGACTGTAACCTGTAGAAATATACTCCGCTCGAAAGATTACCTGCATCAAAATCCACCACATAAGTTCCGACGCTCGTATTTCCGTTTACAAGTGTTGCAACTTCTTTACCAAGGCTGTTGAATACCTTCAAAGTCACAAATCCCTGTGTTGGAATCGAGAACTTAATATTTGTAGTTGGGTTGAATGGATTCGGATAATTCTGTGACAGGTTGTAATCCGATGGGACTTCTCCGGAAATAAGGTTAATCCCTGTAGGTGCTGTATATTTGGTGACCTGACCGGGAGCCCCCGCTCCTTTTACTGCATAAATGTTATTACCTGTTCTTGCTTTAGACATATGGAAATATTGATGTCCGGCGGTAGCAGTATAATCAGCAACCCATGATGTGCCACCATTGGTACTCTTCCATATTACATTCGTAAAGCTTGATATCCACCAGTTACTTCCGTATCCGGTAATTCCAGTCCAATTATTATTTAATAATGGACTTACTATTAACGGACTCCATGCAGTTCCACCGTTTACAGTTTTTACACCGCCAGTAGTACTTCCGCCTGCTATTCCGTTATTAGCATCATTAAACCACACAGCGTAGGTATTTAAAGCACCTGTCGTGGTTTGGCTTGACCAGGTTGCACCGCCATCGGCTGAGTACATTAATTTGGTGCCGTTTGTACCAAACCATATTTTCGAACCCAATATCATCAAAGAGTTATTCCAGCCGGCAATTCCGGGACCGGGTACAGGAGGAGTA
Source organism: uncultured Ignavibacteriaceae bacterium (assembly GCA_964472195.1). Lineage (GTDB taxonomy): Bacteria > Bacteroidota > Ignavibacteria > Tepidaquicellales > Tepidaquicellaceae > BS750m-G4. The sequence goes on from CAYYJH010000010.1 coordinate 4,624, forward strand.
ACAGCTGTCCAGGTAGAACCGCCATCGGCAGTATTATACAATGCCCAATTGCCTCCGACAGGGTCACCGGTCATAAAACCATTCGTAGCTGATGTCATCCAGATTGCATTCTGAAATCCACCTGATTGAGTATATACCTGTGTCCAGGTTGTGCCTCCATTAGTTGTTTTGTAAACATAAGTAGTGGATGAGGAACCAGTTACCAATGCAGTATTAGCATCTATGCCGAAAATATTATATAATGCTAAATTAGCAAGAATACCGGTGCCGGATACATTTGTCCATGTTGTTCCTCCATTTGTAGTTCTAATGACCTTTGCAAGTGCTCCACAAGACCAGGCAATATTATTGTCCACAACAGATACAGAATACAAAGCTGTTGTAACGGGAGTGGTTTGCTCAGACCATTGAGCCGAAGTTGTTGAAAAACTTAGAAATGAAATTAGTGATAATACAATTATCACTATTAAAGTTGTTTTTTTCATCTTCATTTTCCCTTATTTTTATTTATAAAAAGAATTTTGTTAGCTGTCTAAATATAAAGATTAACTTTATAAAAAAACACATAAAATATTTTTTCTTTTGAAAAAATTAAATATCTCATATTTTAATTAGGGAATTACAAATCTTACATTGTTGTTTTAATTTAAAATTTATATTATTATGATAAATCAAATGAAAGACAAAACCATTATTTTTAGTAATATGTATAAAAAAATCATTCTCATATTGACAGTGAGTTTCCTTCTGACAAACCTATCTTACAGTCAGTATAAAAATTGGGATAAAGACAAATCAAAGTTAAACAGAACTACGAATAATTTGATACTCGGAATATTTAATCCTAAAAATTTCTCAATGCAGCATTCATTTCAGGTCTCGATGGTAAAAACACAATACGGCTACGTCTCGCTCACGTCATACCTTAATTCACTCAATTACAAGATATCAGATAATATGAATATAAGTGCTGATGTAAAATTACAATATTCACCGTTTGTAAGCTCAACGTTTGGAAAGGATTATTCCGACAGGCTTCAAAAAGACTTATCTGGATTGACTTTATCAAGACTTTCATTTGATTATAAAATATCCGACGATGCTTATTTTAAACTCGAATACAGAAATTTGGATGGAAGCGAGTATTATGACGACTTCTACAATCCTTTTTCAAGATATGATGGCTTGTATAATTCAAACTGGCATTGATACAAACAAAATCTGAATATAATTTTTAAACCGAAAGTAATTGTACTTTGCTTTCGGTTTTTTCGTATATAATAGAAAGAAAATGGAATATGGAAAAAGACATTAAAAATTCTATTGTCAACTATTCATTAAATATTGCGATAATATTGCTCGGTATATTATGTGCGTATTTAGCGTTTTCATTATTCTCAAGCTCTTTTAATTCAAAGGATAACATAGAGCAAATAACCACAGACTCAACAAAAAAAAACATGACAAAGCAACCGGTACAAATAATTCAGCTTGACGTTAGAAACGGTACGGGAATAAACGGAGTTGCCGCCGTTTTCAGTGATTATTTGAGAAAGTCTGGTTTTGATGTTGTCGAAATGGGGAATTACAAATCGCAGGATGTCAACAAAACATTGATACTATCACGCAAAGAAGATTTAACAAATTCAGAAAAAATTGCCGGTGTACTCGGTGTAAACAAAAAATATGTTATTCAACAAATCAATCCAAGTTTATTTTTAGACGCAACAGTTGTTATTGGAAAAGACTTTAAAGAGCTAAAACCATTTACTGAAAAAGCAAAATAAATTCATATATGGCTACAAATGAATTAGTTAATCTAATATCTAATTTAATACTGCAAAAAAAGGGTTCTAACATACTTATTCTGGATCTAAAAAAACAAACACCTATAACAGACTATTTTATTATCTGTTCATCTTCATCCGATACACAGAGCAAAGCTATAGCGGACCATATAATTAAAGAAACGAAAAAGATGGGACAGAAACCCTGGCATAATGAAGGATATAAAAATCTAAGCTGGGTCTTGCTTGATTTTGTTGACGTTGTAGTACACATCTTTCTAAAAGATGTAAGAAAATTCTACAACCTTGAAGGTTTGTGGGGAGATGCAGATATTACGGAAGTAAAAGATACAGTTTAAAAATTCAGGATTTTATTTGTTTTAAATGAACTTTAATTATGACTTTCTAAACAACTTTAATTGAACTTCAAACCAAAAATACTTTTAACATTAGGCGACCCTAACGGAATCGGTCCGGAGATTATCCTAAAAATTTTTCAAAGGACAAAAGACTTAAGTCATTATAATCTTAAAGTTATTGGTTCGAAAAAGGTACTCGATCATTACAGCAGTTTGCTAAAATTGAAAAAAATAGACGCAGAGAATATAATTGAACTCCCGGCGTATAAAAATTTTAAAGTTAGAACGGGTAAGGCTGATGCAAATGCGGGCAGGCTTTCAGGGGATGCTATCAGGCTTGGGGGAGAATTGTGTATGAAAAAAGATTTTGATGCCATTGTAACTCTCCCGATTTCAAAGGAATCTTTAAACGCAGGTGGGTATAAGTTTGCAGGTCATACTGAATTATTAACTTCGTTGACACACTCAACATCAACAGTTATGATCATGTACTCACAGAAAATCATAATCTCTCCTGTTACAATTCATATTGCTTTAAAAGAGGTTTCAACAGTTTTAACAAAATCACTTTTAAAAAATAAGTTGGTTTCGTTAAGTAATATACTTAGAAAGGATTTTAAAGTTAAGCTCCCCAAAATCGCGGTACTGTCTTTAAACCCACATTGCAGCGATAATAATCTCATCGGGGATGAAGAGAAGAAAATAATTAATCCGGTAATAAAGGAGCTAAAGAAAAAAGGAATAAAGGTTGAAGGTCCTTTTTCATCCGATGCATTCTTCGGGAATGAACATTACGCAAACTATACTGCTACTGCGGCTATGTATCATGACCAGGGTTTGATTCCATTTAAAATGATTTCACCGAAAGCTGGCGTAAACTTCACGGGAGGTCTTAACATCATCCGCACATCTCCTGTTCATGGTACCGGGTTTGACATCTCGGGAGTAGGCATTGCAAATACAGAAAGCACATCAGCAGCCATTAATTTAGCATGTAAACTCGTAAAAATAAAACAACAATGATTTATTTAAATAATATTTCGTTTAGCTATAATTCAAAAAAGATTTTTTCCGAAGCAAAATTAGAAATTAATAAAGGTGAGTTTTTATTTATCGTTGGTGAAAGTGGTATAGGAAAAACAACACTTTTAAAATTAATCTACTTTGATCTTTTTCCAGACAAAGGGCAGATCAAATTCGATAAGTATGATAATTTCTCAATTGATAAAAGCGATATACCTTTCTTGAGAAGACAGATAGGGATCGTATTCCAGGATTTTAAACTCTTCAATGACAGGGATGTATTCGAAAACATTGCTATCCCTCTTTATATTTCCGGGGAAAATAAAGAAAAGATTAGGAAAAAAGTTTATGACGTTTCTTCGAGGGTTGGACTTGTAGACCGGTTAAAGGAAATGCCATACGACCTTTCGGGAGGAGAACAACAAAGAGTCTCTATCGCACGTGCAATCATAAACGATCCGTTAATTTTAATCGCTGATGAACCTACTGGAAACCTGGATCCGTTTATCGCTTACGAAATAATAAAACTACTCAACGAAATTAATATTAAAGGAACAACCATTCTAATAGCAACACATAATTTTGAAATTGTAAGAAAATTTGGAGATAAAAGAATTATCCAGATAAAGAAGAATAAGTTTTTTGATGTGAGGTTAAAAATATAGAGGTACAATAAATTTACCTGTTCATTAGATAGTTAACCACCAAATACCAATCTGTATTAAAATCGAAGTCGAATCTATCCTGGGGATTGATGATGAATGCTTTTTCCAACATCTGTAATCCTAAATCTATTTGAGACTGCATGAAATGAATTTTTGCCTTTTCATAAAACGGATCTGCCCAATCATGTTTATGTTTAACGACATTATCGAAAGACTTTAACGCCTGGTCATATCTTTTCGCTTTTAACAATGTCTTTCCATAGTCAAACCATGCTTCATAATTTTTGGGCTCGAGTTTAACAACCATTTCATAACTTATGATAGCATCTCTGATCTTTCCCATTGCGACCTCTGTTTCAGCTTTCGAATACCATATTTCGGAATAATCTTTACACAGCACTAAAGCAGTCTTAAAATCTTGTAATGCTTTTTCGAAATCCTTTAAGTTAAAATAACAATTTCCCCTGCCGTAAAAGGATTCGTAATTATTAGGATCTAACTCGATAGCTTTCTTAAAATTTTTAATTGCATATTCATATTCACAGAGTTCTTCGTAAGCATTAGCAAGATTATGATAAGTAAAAGAGTCGTTCTTTCTATACTCAATTGCTTTCTCATAATACTTAATAGCTTTGTGATACCTTCCGAGCGATGCATAAGAATTCCCGCAGTTATACCAGGCTGGAGCAAAACTTTTCTTCAATGCAAGACACATGTCATAACTTTCAATTGCTTTAAGAAATTTTCCCTGCCTGTTAAGGACAATACTTCTGTTATACCATGCATTGTAATTTGTGGGTGCAAGGTCAAGGTGACTATCATATGCTTTAACGGATTTATCAAGCATATCCAGAAAATCATAGCAATATCCTAACTCGTAATATGCATCTTTATGGTTATTGTCTATCTTAATAACATTCTCGAAACAAGAAATTGCTTCAGAAAACTTTTCTATCCTTTCAAAAGTAAGTCCCTTGTTAAACACAGCATCGACGTTATTAGGCTCTATCAATAAAGCTTTCTCAAATGATTCAAGAGCAAGATCAAACCTCTCACAGTTATCGAGTGTTATTGCTTTATTAATGAAAATTTCGGAATCGGTTGGGTTTAATAGTATAGCTTTATCAAAATATTCAATAGCTTCTTCAAATTTCCCCAAGCTGTCAAGTATTAAAGCTTTCTTGTGATAGGCATCTGTTGAATATGGAAAGTAATCCAGTAAAATATTAACGTAGCTTAAAGCTTTATCGAACTGGTTTTCCTCAAAGTAATAATTTATAATTTCTTCTAAGGCGTCTGAATCCAGATTCCCTTTTAATTCCTCATCAAACTTTGAAATCCGTTTTCTAAACTCGTCATCTTTCTTTTGATTTGAACTCCTGTCATCAGAGTCTTCATCACTATAACTTTGAAAATACAAGTTGTCGAAAAAACTCACTCGCTCTCCTTTATGAAATTATTATTATGGATTAATTTAGAAATTTAACAAGCTTAAGTCAAGTAAATATATCTAAGGGAAAAATTTTAACACATTATTTTTTTATTCGAAAAAGTATTTATATTAAATTTTTTTTATAATATATTATAACCTTCATTTCCAAACTTGTATATAAAAAACTTCTCTAAATCCATCCGAACTTATAAAAATGCAAACACTTATTCTTCTTTATAGTCAATCGGATTATAACTCTGATAAAATTGTTTCGTAATATAAATGTGTTGCATTTAATACGATGGAGAGATAATTTTATATACAAAAAAAGAAATAACATTGTATAGAAGTGCATTTCTGATAATAAGTTTTCTCATTGTTTCATGTTCTTCAATTCGAATCCGTGAAAACATAACCGTAAATACAGAGGAAGATTGGTTGTTTCGGGGAGGCGACATTGAGAACACTAACTCTTCAAAATCTATAGCTACGCTAAGTCCTCCCTTTGCCGTTCTCTGGGATTATGATACTGAAGTAGGTTACCCGAGTAATTCATTATCTATAAGCGATGGAATATTGTTTTCAAGCAATCTAAAGGGTGAAGTCTTTGCAATTGATGTTACAACAGGGAAAAGCATTGGAAGGTTTTCCACTCCCGGAAAAACCTCTTATTCAACTCCAATTATATATAATGACAATATCATTGTAGCATTTTCAAGTAGTGACAGATACTCTATTCTAAGTTATAATATTTTACAAGGAGAAATCAAATGGAAAAGACAACTTGGATGGATTATGTCTTCTCCCGTTTTAATCGATGAGGAAATCATAGTATGTTCAATAACCGGTAAAATATATAAACTTGATGCTTTATCAGGAAATAAAATATGGGAGTACTCTGAGAGAAATGATAGCATTAAAAGAAAATCCTTTTATACAAGCCCGGTTGCCTGCAATCAGTTTGTAGTTGCTGGAAACGTTAATAACTATCTCTATGCAGTGAATATATCAGACGGAAAGTTACGCTGGCGATTTAAAACTAACGGTTCGATTAATTCTGATGCATCGGTATTTGAGGATAAAATCTACTTTACTTCAGACGATTTAAATTTTTATTGTCTCGATACTGCCGGGAATTTATTATGGAAGAAACCAATGGAAACAAAATCTCTATCATCTTCTACTTTTTTTAATGAAAAAGTAATAACAGCGGGAATAGATGGGAACATCATAGCAATGAGTAAAAAAACGGGTGAATTATTATGGACATTCCAAACCAAAGGAGCAGTATGGGCAAGTCCTCTTTTACAGGGTGAAAAAATTTTTATTGGTTCGTTCGATAGAAACTTTTATTGTATAGATGCTGATAACGGGAAATTATTGTGGAAATATGAACTCGAAAATAGAATAAGAACAAATGCAGTAATCTGGAAGGATTTCATATTTACCGCATGTGACGATAAAAGTATATACTGTTTTAAATAAATTAATTTTTTCAGTGAAAATTCTTCTATCAACAATATTGATTTTATTTTTTATTACGAATTGTAATGCCCAATCTGTGAATTCAGATACAAATATAATAAAGACCATTAGCGTTTTATCCAATCCTGAAGGAGCGTTCGTATATCTCGATTCAACCTTAATCGGAAAAACACCGATCAAAAATTTTGAACCCGTGGGAAATACATTCCTTTTAAAAGTGATCAATCCTGTTTCATTAAGAAGGTGGGAAGATCAAAACTACCAGAGTGAGTTAAACCTTACAAGCGATACAACAATTTTTATAAAATTTGATTTATATTATTTCTTCAGTACAAACCCATTTAATGCAAACGTTATATATCATGACTCTATAATTGGGGTAACACCATTAAGATACTTTAGCAGAGAAAAACTGTCGGGAAATATTATATTCAAAAAAGAAAAATATATTAATAGGATTTTTGATTTAAAAAATTACAATTTTGAAACAGGTTACAGCGTAAATTTAGAACCTCTCGAAAACAACTCTAACAATATCGTATTTAAAAACCGAAGTACTGAATTTAAGACAAAAAGAAGTTATCTGATGGTCGGTACTTTTGGAGCGGCAACACTACTAAGTGCTTACACGACTATAATCTTAAAGAATAAAGCAAATGATTCATATGACAAATATCTTATAAGTAATAACAGTGCAGAGCTTGATGATGCCAATAGAAAAGACATATATTCTGCAATCACACTTGTCATCATGCAGGTTGCACTTGCGGGAGTAATATATTTTTTATTTATCGATTAACTTTAATAATCATTCGATTATTAAAACTTTATCCTTCCGTCTTGAAAGTACATTGTGCAGTACAATGGCAAAGAAAATTATTATTCCTCCAATAACTGCAAACGGTGAGGGTTTTTCACCAACTCCTATGAACACCCAGATTGGATTAAATATTGCTTCAAGCATTGCAATAATCATCGATTCCGTAGCGCTGACATATTTTATACCTTCGTTAAAAATAATATAACTTATCCCTATCTGAATAACCCCCATATAAATAAGTATAAGAGTTTCTGTTAATCCAACCAGCAAACGGTCAAATACAATAGGCAAACATATAATACATACAAGAAAATTTCCAATGATTAAAATGCTTATTGTATTTACACTTTTATGAAGCTGTTTTTTCCACTTCAAAAAAAGCGAGAAGAATGCAAAACATATTCCAGAGAGTATTGCAATTAAGTTACCATAGATATTCCCGATTTCCAATCTTCCGAAAAAGAACAATGCCATCCCTAATATACATACAAAAATAGTGATAAGATTCCTTTTACTGAAAGATGATTTTAAGAAAATGGGTTCGAGAAAAAGTAAATACAAAGGAGCCGTAAATTGCAAAAATATAGCATTCGCAGCTGTTGTCATTTTTGTTGCAATGACAAAAAAAATTAAAATGCCAGCATACGACAATGCTGCAAGGTTAGAAATAAAATCTGTCTCAAGTTTTATTTTCTTCTTTCTGAACAATGTTACCAGTGTAACGGTAATTGCAGCAAATAAACAACGGTAGAATGATATCTGAAATGCATCAATTGTTAATACCTTAATGAACAACCCACTTGAACTCCATAGGAATGCCGTGAAAGAGATGTAAATCATACCTCTACTATGCAACGGAATTTTATTTAGAAAGCTATTAAACAAATAATAAATTCTTATAAAAGTAAAACACAATTAAAAAAGAGATAATAAAAAATTTATCATCTCTTTAAAATATCTTTAAAAAAAATTCCTTAAATTAAAACTTTCAACTTTTTCTCGATTTCGCTTAGCATTATTTCAGTCATCTTGGAGAGACCATAACTATGCTTCCATCCCCAGTCTTTGTTAGCAACACTGTCATCGATACTTTGAGGCCACGATTCTGCTATGTTCTGTCTGTAATCTGGATTATATGTTATCTCGAATTCAGGAATGTGTTTGCAGATTTCATTTGCTAATTCTTTAGGACAGAAGCTAACACCCCCGACGTTATAACTCGAATGAACGCTTAATTTTGATAGTTCAGCTTCCATTAAATCGATAGTTGCTTTTATAGCATCCGGCATAAACATCATAGGTAATGTCATATCTTCTTTTAAAAAACAATCATACTTTTTCTTCCTAAAAGCTTCATAAAAAATCTCGACAGCGTAATCTGTAGTACCACCGCCCGCTTCTGTTTTATAACTTAATAAACCCGGATAGCGTAAACTCCGAACATCTACATCATATCTATTAAAAAAATATTCACACCATCTTTCACCCGCGATTTTACTAATTCCGTAAACAGTATTCGGTTCTGTAATTGTTATTTGAGGTGTGTTTATCCTGGGAGTTGATTTCCCAAAAACAGCTATCGAGCTTGGCCAGAAGACTTTTTTAATACCGACTTCTTTTGCTAATTCTAAGACTTTAATAGTGCTGTTCATATTAATCTTCCATGCCCGTAATGGTAATTTCTCTGCATTACCCGAAAGTACGGCAGCTAAATGATATATTTGAGTTATCTTATACCGAATCACGAACTGCATAAGATTCTTATCGTCCATTACATCAAGGATATGAAATGGACCGCTTTCAATAATATCATCCGGTGCCTGTTTGATATCTGTCGCATATACATTTGAATCCCCGTACCTTTTTCTCAACTCTAAAGTTAGATCTGACCCAATCTGTCCCGAAGCACCAATAATTAAAATTTTTTCCATGAATCATTAATATTTTATAATCAATCGCAAAATAAATTAAGGTGGTTAGCCTTTTCTGCATTTTTCACATAGTATAAACGAATGTTTCAACAACACTAAAATATTTGCACTGCAAGAACTATCCCTCTAATATAGCCTTATAACCATACATAATAATACCGGCTTTCCCATCGGATTGAACTTTTCTGAATTCAATTTTGATTTTATCGCCAATATTTAGTTTGGCAGGATCACAGTCAGCTATTTGTGTCGTTATTTTAGCACCATCATCCAGCTCGACTATTGCAACAACATAAGGAACCTGGTCAGAAAACTCCGTAGGTCCAACTTCTATCACAGTAAATGAAACTACTTTACCTGTATTTTGCAGAACATATTTATCAAAATCCCGGCTTCCGCATTCAGGACATACTAACCTTGGCGGGAATGCAATGAATCCGCATCCTTTACATTTTTGTGCTTCATATCGAAAACGCTGTGGGATTTCTCTCCAATATCTTGCTACTGACATATTATTCTTCTCCTTTCAATATATGAATTATTGAGCTTCCTCCGGAACCGCCCATGTTTTGAGTTAAACCAATTTTTGCATTTTTCACCTGGCGTTTATCGGCTTCACCCCTCAATTGTTTCACAATTTCAATAACCTGTGCAACACCAGTCGCTCCGACAGGATGACCTTTTGATTTTAAACCGCCGCTTGGATTAATTGGGAAATCACCATCAATCTCCGTTCTTCCTTTATCTAATGCTTTTCCGCCTGATCCTTTTTCAAAAAACCCAATATCTTCCGATACTACTATTTCAGCTATCGTAAAACAATCATGAACTTCTGCAACATTAATATCTTTCGGTTGAACATTAGCCATTTTATAAGCTTGCTGTGCAGCCTTTACAGTTGAATCCAGTGTCGTTATGTCTCTTCTGTTGTGAAGAGCTATTGTATCTGTCGCATGCCCTATTCCGATTATCTTAATTGGTTGTTTTTTTGAAATGGATTTAGCAGTCTCAAGATCGCACATTATCAATGCCGCGGCTCCATCCGTTATAGGTGAACAATCTAATATCCTCAGTGGGTCTGCTACCATAACAGAATTGACTACAGTATCTACGTTAATTTTCATTTGATACTGTGCATGCGGATTATCAAAACCGTTCTTATGATTTTTGACTGCAACCTTAGCTAATTGTTCTCTCGTTGTTTTATATTTATCCATGTGAGCTCTCGCTATCATAGCATATAACCCCGGGAATGTCACACCATTAAACACTTCATATTCCTGGTCAGCAGCAGTTGCTAATGCAGCAGTAGCACCACCACCATCAATATCTGTCATTTTTTCAACACCACCTGCAAGAACTATGTTGCTCATTCCAGAAGCGACTTCAAGAAAAGCAGTTTTAACAGCAAGTCCTCCGGAAGCACATGCAGATTCAACTCTTCCGGCAGGGATATTCTTTTGACCGAGATAATCAGCCAGCATAGACCCTAAATGTTCCTGACCGACAAACAATCCTCCTGACATGCATCCAACGTACATAGAATCTATCTTGTCCACTTTGGCATCATCTATTGCATTAAGTGCAGCTTCGACAAAAACATCTCTTAATGATTTTTCCCACAATTCACCCCACTTCATTAAGCCCACACCTATTATTGCTACATCTCTCATATTAAAATTTTTTTAGTTTATTTAAATTTTTTATTTTTTAAAAGTTAAAATCTTCAAAACAATTAAACCGTATCACACCTTATTCAGCCATCAAAATTTTCTGTCTAAATTTCGTATAGGTACCGTAATCAAGGTATATCTGATTATTTTCTAACTGAACACGCGTATGGCGTGCAACATTTTGGACCGCCGGTAATTTATCAGTAGCTTTAAAAATAAATCCATCACTTCCCGACCCGGATCCGTATGATACCATAAAGATATAATCACCGGGTTTCGCAACATCTAAAACTGCCGTTAAACCTATTGGAGATGCACCTGAATAAGTATTGCCAAGATGCGGTACTAACCAACCCTGCTTGATTTGATCAAAAGTGAATCCCAGCCTTTTAGCTGCACGCTTAGGAAATTTACCATTTGGCTGGTGAAAAACAGCATACTGAAAATCCGATGGTTTCATACCTGATTTTTCCAAAAGCCTCTCTCCGCATCCTAAAGTGTGTTTGAAATATGCAGGTTCACCTGTGAATCTTCCACCGTGTCTTGGGTAATGCATATGCTCTCTCCGCCAAAAATCCGGAGTATCAGTCATGAATGAGTGTGTATGTTCACAAACAGCTAATATGTTCTCTTTTCCAAATATAAATGATGCAGAACCCGCTGCGGCTGTGTATTCGAGAGCATCACCGGGAGCTCCCTGAGATGTATCACCTCCAATACCTATTGCATATTTCATCTCGCCGGCTTTTACAAGATTCATTGCAACATACATTGCTTCAGAACCTGCTTTACAAGCAAACTCGTAATCTGCACAATGAATATCTGGAGTGGCTCCGATTGCTTCTGCAACAACTGTTCCGGATGGTTTCACGGCGTAAGGATGACTCTCAGAACCAATGTAAATTGCTCCGATCTCTTTTGAGTCTATTCCGGAACGTTTTAGAGCACTTCTCGTAGCTTCTACACTCATAGATATCGTATCCTGGTCAGGACCGGGAACCGATTTTTCTTCAACCTCTAATCCTTTCTTATAACTTGCGGCATCTGCACCCCACACCTTAGCAATTTCCTCGACCTTAATTCTGTACCTTGGGATGCAGGCTCCATAACCTATTATTCCAACTTTGATATTTTCCATATTGTCTTTTTTTATTTAATAATTATAAATTATGTTTAGATAAAATTATATTTTATTGCTGTGTTACTCTCTATACTATATACCTTTCTGCATCTCTTCATTTAAAGGAATCCCGATACTTAACATGGTTCACGAAAAACCGTTTTGCTATTCGGGATAAAGGTAAGACTGTAAAAAGTTAAGGAGGATATTACTTCTACAGAAAGAGTGACAGAGAACAATAAATTTCTATGAAAATTCTAGAATTCTAAAATAAATACTTGCCAAATATAAATGTTCAGATTTTTAATAAACAGTAACAAATTAATTCATTCAAGAAAATGAAGATGTTAATCTATATTTATAATATAAAAAATCCCCGCTCAAATATTTTTGAGCAGGGAAAAAATGTAAGAACTTTTAAATAAGTTATTTTAACAGTATCATTTTCTTTACAGACACAAAATCTCCTGCAGTAATTCTATAATAATATATACCGCTTGGTAAGTACGAGGCATTGAAATCCACCTCATATCTTCCGGGTTTATGCTGTTGATTTACTATTTTTTCTATTTCTTTACCCAATATATCGTAAATCACAATCTTTACAATACCACTTTCAACAATATCATACCTAATCTTCGTTGCAGGATTGAACGGATTTGGATAGTTCTGGTAGAGATTGTATACTTGAGGAATTTCAGTACCTATTTGTGAAATACCTGAAATCAAAGACCACCTGACCGATTCAACTATCGGGTTATGCATTGCCCAGGTTACAGCAGAATCATTTCCTGAACTATCAGGACTTGTATATGCGCCGTTACCTGCTCCCGTCCAACCTCTAAAATAATAAGTTGTACTTCCGCTAACAACGGTCTTAGAGGTAACTCCAAATGTAAACGAACCAGCAGAATCATAAAATGCATTACCACCAAATGTATGTCCTTGCGTTGAGATAATAATCAACTTATACTGAACTTTATAAAATGCAGTAAGATCTAAATTTCCGTTTATTACGAGGTTTTGTGTAGTATCGCCATTATTTGACCAGTGTGTAAAGACATAATTCGATGAACCGGATGCTTGCGGACTTAATGCTTGTACCGTAACATTTGAGCCATTTGTGTACACAAATTCTTTTCTGCCATGGTATGTAACTCCGTTAACTTTATAGTTGACTATTTCTCCTCTGTTTGTTTGAACAACTAATTGTGAAGAGTTAACTAACAATTGAATCGTTCTTTTATGAGCAGGCGTTCCATTTGAACCACGTCCAATAATATCAACTAAATATTCACCCGGTGTTACACTGCCTACTGCATCAATCTTCAAAGTAACAGAATCCGGGAATGAAGTGATGGTATCGACTCCATTAACAAATGAAAAATTTAACGAGCCTGATGCTGGAACAGTGTCAACAGTAGCGGTGAATTTAACCCTGTCTGTGAATGATTTCACACCCGGTACCCTGACTGAAATATATGCACTTCCACCGTTATTTACGTTTGTTAAAGCTGGATTGATATTCATTGCAAAATCCGGGAAGTAAGCAACGTAACTCCCGAATGAGTTCAACCTGAAATCAGCCCACACAAGCATCGAAGTTCTTGAATTTGAAGTAATTCCATTGTAATCTCCTTCATACTTTGGAGTTCCTCCTCCTCCACAACCACTGCAATCTATTTTCATCTTACGGGTTGATATTCTCTGATTTGTTGAAAAACTAACACCTCCATTATCAGAATAAGCAGCATAAATATATGCGCTATCACTTGTGGGTGTATCTCTCGTATCCATCCACTGAACATACAATCTTCCCGTTTCTTTATCACACCATACAGCAGGCTGCCATTGATGGTGAGCCGTAGTGTTAGGATCATCATTTACTTTTGCTTCAGATGACCAGGTTGCACCTTCATCCGTCGAATACCTGCAGAAGATATCGGGTTTAGCTGCGTTTTGATCGGGAGTATTTTTTGCATAAACACAATAAAGTCTCCCTCTGAATGAGCCAAAACTATTATCAGCAGTAATAAAAGGATAAGGTCTTGTTCTCATGTTTTCTACAGAATGCCTGTTGTTAACAGCAGTCCCTACGTAATTTACCCAGTACTGAGTAGATATTGCTGATGAGAATGTTGCCCCCCCGTCTGTTGACTTATAAAATTTATATGTCGGAGAGAACGTAGAACCGGAATTTGTAACAACATAAACACAACCTCCCGAGATATTTCCTCCTACTATTTTAGGACCTATAGCAACCATCATACCAGGCAGATTATTATTAAGGTAAGCAACATTGTTAAAAGTCGCTCCATTATCAGTGCTGCGTACAACCCAACCGCCAGACATCACGGAATAGACATTATTTGCATAAGGACCTCCTGTTTGATCAGCAGCTATCCAGTTTTTATCGTATCCTATGTTTCCATTCACCGCGGTTTGCCAAGATACACTATTATTTGTAGATTTTATTATCTTTGTACCCTGAATGCTGGGGCTTCCATACATATTCTCGTAATATAAATTTCCTAAACTATCATAAGCAGTCACGGGATCTCCTCTCATTGATGCTCCAAAACTTGGATTGTTAACAAACCAATCCACTCCGTTTAGAGTATAATGAGTTCCATTAATGTTAAAGGCACAGAAATACTGTAATGGATTTCTTGGATTCATCGATATGTGACCTTCTGCAAAATTTACTCCGAGGAAAAAGTTGTCAAAACCAAATTCATCAGTTTGCGCATTATCACCTAAATAGGCTTGATTATTACCTGGAATTATATTCATATTTTCTCTTGGAAGTTGATCTAAGTTCGGGTCATCACTTAATTGTGCTGTTGTTTCCTTATTTAAATAAATCAAGGAAGAAACTACGAATACTGTTCCAAGTATCAAAAAGAATAAGATTTTCTTCATATACATGAAATCCTTTCTTATTAATTAATAAAATAATGAATTGAAATTTATTTCTAATTATAATATAAAAAACGAAAATATAAGATTCTTAATAAAGAATTTTTTATTTTAATAATATCATCTTCTTCACAGCGACAAAGTCTCCTGCAGTAATTCTATAATAATATATTCCACTTGGTAAATGTTCTGCATTAAAATCTACTTCGTATCTACCGGGATTATGTTTTTGATTTACTAATTTCTCCACTTCTTTACCTAAATTATCATAGATTATGATTTTCACATTACCGCTTTCAATAATATCATATTTTATTTTGGTAGCAGGATTAAATGGATTAGGATAGTTCTGATATAAACTATAAACCTGAGGAATTTCCGTACCTAATTGAGAAATACCGGAAATTAATGACCACCTTACCGATTCTACAATAGGATTATGCATTGACCACGTTACCGCAGAATCAGTGCCAGAGCTATCCGGACTTGTATACGCACCGTTACCAGCACCCGTCCAACCCCGGAAATAATAAGTTGATCCACCACTTATTACAGTTCGTGTCGTAACACCAAATGTAAACGAAGCAGCTGAATCATAAAACTCGTTACCGCCGAATGTATTCCCCTGAGAAGAAATCATTACCAGTTTATACTGAACTTTATAAAATGCAGTGAGATCTAAGTTTCCGTTAATCGTTATATTATGCGTAGTATCACCATTATCAGACCAATGTGTAAAAATATAATTCGATGAACCCGATAAATGAGGACTTATTGCTTGCACTGTAACGACTGAATTATTGGTGAATATAAACTGCTGTTGGTTATTGTATGTGACACCATTTACTTTGTAATTTACAATTCCATTCCTGTTTGTTCCTACAGTTAATCTTGAAGAATTCACCAGAAGATCGATATTTCGAGTATGAGTAGGTGTACCGTTTATTCCTCTTCCTGTAACTTTTGCTACATAAAGTCCCGGAGTAACACTCCCGACTGTATTAACCTTTAATAAGAGAGAATCGGGAAAGGACGTAATAGAATCTCGTCCGTTAGCGAATGAAAAATTAATCGAACCAGATGCAGGAATTGTATCGAGTGTAACTGTAAATTTAACCCGCTCTGTATATGGTCCTCGGGTATCAGGAACTTTCACAATAAAAGACGCACTGTCATTATTATTTATATTTACCGATTGAGGATTTACGGTCATAGCAAAATCCGGATAAAAACCCACGTAACTACCAAGACTACTATTTCTGCCATCCATCCAAACAGCATAGGAGCTATTCCCAATAGCAGAAATTCCGATATAATCTCCAATATAAAAAGCCTGTCCGCCACCTTGTCCAACTTTCATGTTATCTGGATTAAACGAAACATTTGATATATTTTCATTTGGTGTAAAAGTTAATCCTCCATCTGTGGATGTTGTACCGTATAATCGTGTTAGAAGATTATTACCAGGATCGATTCTTGAATCGTACCAGGCAATGAAAATTTTTCCATTATTATCCACTGAAATAGTCGGCATCCATTGGTCTGTAGTCGTTGCATCATCATTGACTCTTACTGGAGTTGACCAGTTTGTCCCGTTATCAGTTGATCTGACTAAAAATATATCTGCATTATCCGGACCTGGGGGGTTCGCTGCATAAACTATATAAACGTTCCCCCTAGTGGAAGTATAACCATTATCAGCAGCCATTCTGGGAAAGTTATCTGTTCTTATACACCCTTTGACTGTATATCTTCCAGCACAAATTACCCCAGGTCCAACAAATGAATTTACAGCAATTACCTGCGGAGAAAAAGTCGCACCACCATCAGTAGACCTGTTGACTAATATTGAATTAAAATTAGTACACGCAAAATACACACTGCCACCCTGAATGGAACCATTAGGTCCTACAGAAACATAAGCACCTTGAGAACCCATTATTGATAAAGGAGTTGACCAGGATACACCGCCATTTGTACTTCGAGTAAACCGCATTCCGGATGCTCCAAATTGTCTCCAGCCTACATACAGATTGTTACTAAATGGACCACCAGTTTGATCAGCAGTTATCCACTCCTTATCTGCTAATCCTGCATTTGTAGAATATACATTGTAAGCATTTGACCATGTAGCACCTTTAGTAGTCGATTTAGCAACAGCAACTCCATACGTTGCACCGTTTTGATATAACTGTGTATAGTATAATATACCAAGACTATCAAAACATACTACAGGATCACCTAAAATACTGAATCCGGGGAATGGGACACCTACCTTTGTCCAATTATTTCCATCGATTGTATAATAAAAATTATTTGTATTGAAAGCACATACACTGTTCAAAGGATCTCTTGGATTTGTTGCAATGTATGGTTCACCAAAATCGACCCCCAGATAAAAATTATCAAATCCGTTAACGGTAACCGGATCACTATCCGTTCCAAGAGGGCTTATGTATTGAGACATGGGTTGCGTTACAACAGAACGGAAATTACTATAATCAGGATTCTCCGATACTTGAGAGAATGCACTGCTTATTGCAAAGAGTAATAAAATTAGAATGGACAAAGTTTTTTTCATGAAATATATTAGTTTTATATTAATAATTTAAAATTGATTTTTAAGATAATGTAAGAAGAATATAAATGAAAGACACATATAATGTACGAATATATAATGTTAATGTTATTTTAAACAGTACAAAATAAAAATAAATTTCATTAATCCTGATTTATTTTATACAATTCTTTAATAATGGATTATCAAAATTTGTTAATAAATAACACGTCTAATATATTATTATACTTTCATATAAAACTTTTCATTATATTCCTTAACCATTCTATCTGTATTGAAATACTCTGCAAGATTCCTAATTGATGTTTTTATCTTTTGAATCCACTTCAATGGTAGTCCATCATCGTTTCTGATGTAGAACATTGGCAGGATATCATTCTCAAGTGTATAATACAAAGAATTTGCATCATAAATATCCTCATCTTCATAAGATATTTTTTTTTCATCAGGAGAACTATCGATTTTCCATCCGTTCTCCTCTGCAAATCCTTCATTCCACCAACCATCAAGAATACTGAAGTTTAAACCTCCGTTAGCAACTATTTTCATACCGCTTGTACCCGATGCTTCAAGAGGTCTTCTAGGACTATTTAGCCATACATCACACCCATAAACAAGTTCTTTCGCAACAGCAATATCGTAATTCTCAAGAAATACAAGTTTGTTCTTGAATTCATTCTGTTTAGAATATGCAAGTATTTCCGAAATTAATTGTTTACCACCATCATCTTTGGGGTGAGCTTTTCCTGAAAATACGAACTGTATTTTCATATTCTCATTTAAAATGATTTTCTTTAATCTATCAATATCATTAAACAGCAATGTTCCTCTTTTATAAGTTGCGAATCGCCGAGCAAATCCCATAGTAAAAACTTTTTCATCCAGAATATCTTTTACTCCAGATAGTTTTTCATCAGGTTCATGAATAAGTTTCATTTTATCAGAAATTTTCTCCCTTATAAATTTAATCATACTATGACGGTTTTGTTTGCGCATTTCCCAAATAGCTTCATCCGGTAACTTACTTATGTTCTTCCAAATGTTTTCTTCTTTGAACCAATCTTTTCCAAAATGTTTTTTATAAAGTTTTTCTGATGCCTGAGATAAATATGTTTTAATATGAACTCCATTAGTAATAGAATCAATCTGACTTCTAATTTCTGGTAATGCCCACATTTTTCTGGCAATTTCCTTATGCGACTTACTTACAGCATTAACAAAATTCGAATTATTTATCGCAAGATAAGCCATATTGAACTTGTCATTATCCGGTTGTCCTTTTGTTAGATTACCTTCGTCAAACAATTCTTCAAAACTTATTTTCATTTCATCTTCTGCGTATCGTTTGAAATATTTATCCATTAATCCCCTCGGAAAAATATCAATACCTGCAGGAACTGGTGTATGAGTAGTAAATATATTAGAATAATAACATTGCTCTTTTGCTTTTTTAAAAGAGATATTATCTTTTTTCATACAATTCTTAATTCGTTCAAAGCATAGAAATGCAGAATGACCTTCATTAATATGAAATGCTTTTATATTAAACCTCAAAGCTTCGAGAACTCGCATTCCTCCTATTCCCAAAAAAATCTCCTGCAATATTCTTTCTTCAATATCTCCACCGTATAAAATGTCTGTTATCCTTTTATCATCTGCATTATTTTCATCGACGAAAGTATCAAGTAAATATAGTTTAACTCTTCCGACATTAATCGCCCAAATTTGTGCATACACTTTTCTTCCCGGTAGATCAATGGAGATTTTCAATGGTCTATAATTATCATCGGTAACAAGAGACATAGGAAGTTTATCAAAATTATTCTTCTCGTAAAGTTCAGCTTGTCTATCATTTTTGTCGATAAACTGCCTGAAATATCCGTAGGTATAAGCCAAACCGATTCCAATCAAAGGTATTCCTAAATCTGAAGAAGATTTTAGGTGATCACCAGACAAGGTTCCAAGTCCACCCGAATAAAATTTCAAGCATTTAGTAATACCATACTCGGTTGAGAAATAACAAACAGATGGTGATGTAGATTTATTATAATTTTTCTCAAAATAAGTTTCTTCATTAAGATATGTTTTGAAATCCCTGTACAGCGAATGAATTTTCTCCTGTAAATTTTTTCTTTCGATAATATCAAACAAGTATTCATCACTAATGGCATCGAGAAATTTTACAGGATTTCTATTGCTCCATTTCCAAAAATCATGATTTATTTCATCAAAAATCGAATAAAAATCATTATTCCATGACCAATAAAGATTATAAGATAGTTCTTTTAACTGATTTATAAAAATTTGCATAAATAATTTATGGTGATCCCCGCATTGAAAAAGAATTTAAAAAATATGAAAATATAATATATATCTGATTTAAACTACTGA
This sequence comes from uncultured Ignavibacteriaceae bacterium, assembly GCA_964472195.1. Lineage (GTDB taxonomy): Bacteria > Bacteroidota > Ignavibacteria > Tepidaquicellales > Tepidaquicellaceae > BS750m-G4. Next base: position 24,807 of record CAYYJH010000010.1, read on the forward strand.
ATAATTTTTACAATCGTAGAAAAGAATACACATTGTTGCACGATTGCTGTGTAAAATAACATTGATATCCTGACAGCATTGACATTCCTTACGACTTTATAACTTTAGTTTGGAAATTATAAAGAATATTTTTGAATCAGATTAACATGTATGGAGATTTGGCGTAAAAACTTATACAGTATATGGATTGCACAGTTCTTTGCAATGATTGGGATGAGTATGGTTGTTCCCTTCCTTCCATTCTATATTCGTGAATTAGGTGTTACGGAGCCCAATGACCTGGAAAAATGGAGTGGAATTGTTTTTGCAGGTCCATTCATTCTTTCATTTATACTTACTCCAGTCTGGGGTGCTCTTGGTGATCGGTTTGGTAAAAAAACAATGGTTCTCAGAGCAATATTGGGGCTTTCCATTTCTCAATTATTAGTCGGGCTTTCCGGGGATGTTTATCAACTTTTTATATTCAGAATGTTTCAAGGTGGGGTTAGCGGATTCATCGCTGCTTCATTAGCCCTCGTTACAGCAAGTACTCCGAAAGAAAAATCAGGTCATTCGATTGGAATACTCCAAACCTCTATTGCTGCTGGTTTTATTATCGGTCCCTTAATTGGTGGTTTCCTTGCTGACCTGACTACGCACAGAAATGTGTTTTTCATAACATCTTCTATGTGCTTTATGAGCGGGATATTAATTTTCTTTAATGTAAAAGAACCTCCAAAAGTTAAAGACAGCAGATTTTTTTCGGTTTTTGCTAACTACAAATATTCATTCTCGAATTCAAAAATAAGACTTGCTCTCATCTCAATTACTGTAATTCAGATTTCAATTGCAATGACGTTCCCAACTTTTGCACTATTTATCGAATCATTCGAACTTGAAACGGCTTACATTTCTACAATTACAGGATCGCTTATTGGTATTACAGGTATCGCCAATGTTATTGCTGCTCCATGGTGGGGTAAAAGGAATGACACAAAAGGTTTTAGAAAGAACATTTTCGTTGCAATGATAGGTGCTTCGATAGCTTTAGGGTTTCACACATTCGCTTTGAACGTGTATGAATTACTGCCTATGCGAATATTGTTAGGTCTTTGCATAGGAGGATTAGTTCCGGTTTTTTATTCATACATAAATAAACATATAACTGAAGACAGAAAAAGCGGTATAATGGGTATTGCTTCAAGCTTTACATTGCTTGGTAATTTGATTGGTCCTCTTTTATGTACGCTATTTACTTTCCAATTTAGTTTAGAATATATATTTTTGGTAGCAGGTATTATCTTGTTTGTGAACGCAATTATCGTAAGATATTACATAGTCGATTTGGAAATTAAAAAACCAAAGGAGAGTGTTCAAATAAAATCATACGGTGATAACATTAAACCAGGTATATATCTAAAAAGAAAAACCGAACACATTCTTTCTCAGACCAGTAAAAATAATAAATAATAAATGTCAAACCTTTACCCAACTCAAATAAAAAAGACTAAAGATTCACTATTCATTAAATGGAACAATGATAAATCTTCAGAAATTAGTCTGCAAAAACTCAGAGATGAATGTCCATGCGTAAACTGCAAAGGTGAATCTGTTATGTTCGAATCATACATCCCGATCAAATCTCCTTTCAAAGCAGCAGGTTTCTATGAAATAAAAAAAATTGAACAGGTGGGAAATTATGCTATACAGATAATTTGGAAGGATGGACATAGTACAGGTATTTATTCATGGGATGTACTTAGCAAAATAATTGAGAAGAAGTGAGAATACCCTTATATAGATATGATATTATGAGAAAAATTCTAAAAGAACTTCTGTTAGGCTCCAATTAACATTTTATTTATTACCCACCGTTTCAATTTTATATTCAAAAGCCTTTTGTAAAGCTGAGTTTAAGTTTTCTATTTGAATAGGTTTGCTTAAATAATCATTCATACCAACTTCAAAACAAGCTGTTCTATCTTCGTTCATCGCATGGGCAGTTAATGCAATAATATATAAATCCGAATTCCTCACACCGCATTCCCCATTCCTTATCTTCCTTGTAGCATCCAATCCGTCCATAACTGGCATTTGCAAATCCATAATAACTATATCGAATGTTCCGTTTTGTAATTCAGTCATTAATGCAGCACCATCATTAACAACTTCAACCGAATATCCCAACTTTTCAACAATCTTCCGTATTACTTTTTGATTAATAAGATTATCTTCTGCAAGGATTACCTTAATATCTTTTTTTAATATACTGGCTTTGCTTACTTTTGTTTTTGATTTTGTTTTAAAAATATCTTCAGCAATATACGGTTTCACTTTCACTGAAAAATAAAAGACCGATCCTTTGTTAATTTTACTATCAACCCACATTTTACCTCCCATGAGTTTGCAGAGTTTGTTACTTATAGCTAATCCCAAACCAGTTCCTCCATATGATCTCGTTGCAGACGAATCTATCTGACTGAAAGGTTTAAATAGTTTACTCATTTTCTCTGCCGGAATTCCGATTCCTGTATCTTTAATTGCAAATTTTAATTCCCATTTTTTTTCTTTTCCTTTATAATGACTTCCTACTTCTACTTTAATAAAACCTTTGTTTGTAAATTTGATCGCATTGTTTAAAAGATTAAGTAGAATTTGTCTGATAAATGAAATCTCTCCTGTGTAGTCTTTCGGAATATCATCTTCTATCTCATAATAAAGTTTTAAATCCTTTTCTTCTGCCTTAAGAGAAACCATATTAAATATTTCCTCAAGATTATCTATCAGGTCAAAGTTACGAATGTCATGTTCAATTTTACCGGACTCAATTTTGGAATAATCCAGAATTTCACTAATAATCTCAGTTAAAGATTGCCCGCTTGTTTGTATAGTTTCAAGAAATTCCTTTTGTTCATCGTCAAGAGTCGTATTTAATAACAAGCTGCTGTATCCAATTATTGCATTAAGAGGTGTTCTTATTTCATGGCTCATAACAGCAAGGAATTCACTCTTAGCACGGTTAGCAATTTCAGCAGTTTCTTTTGCTCTTAGTAATTCTTCTTCAGCAAGTTTTCTCTCTGTTATATCTCTTTCAATAGATATCCAATTTGTGATATCTTTTGTACCCTGTTTAATAATTGGATGCGAATCAATTTCTATCCAAAATTCTGATCCATCCTTCTTATAATTTATTAATTCTACCTGGTATGGTTCTTTTGCTAGAATTTTATTCCTGATATACCTTAATACTTTTTTGTCAGTCTTTTCACCTTGTAAACTTTTCATCGTATTATCGATAATCTCATCTCTTGTATATCCTGTAACATGAGTAAAAGCCTCATTTACGTAAATTATTTTTGGACCAAAATACTCAATAGGTTCTGTATCTGTAATTACAATTATTTCGTTTGAGTTTTCTACGGCAGTATTTAGCAGTCGCAGTTTCTCTTCTGCTTTTTTTCTCTCTGTTATATCCGTTATTACTGCCATCATACCATTAACTTCACCTTCCGCATCATGCAGTGGGGCTGCTGCAATACTTACATCAATAAATGTACCATCCTTCTTCACTCTTTTTCTTTCAAGACCTGTGATTGTCTCTCCGGATAATATCTTCTTCATTAATAAATCAAAATCTTTCTCCATATCTCTTGCTACAGAAGGTAGTTCCTTACCCAAAACTTCCTTCTCTTCCCATCCAAACATATCTTCTGCTGCTTTATTCCAAATCGACATAACTTTACCATTTAAGTCAAGATCATATATAGCAAGAGGTGAAGACTTAATAACTGCCCGTAGAGCATCACGAGTTTTTCTTACAATGTTTTCGGCTTGCATTTTTTCTGTATTATCAAAAGCTGTTCCAAGTACAGCTGGTTCGCCTTCGAATTCGATAAGCTCAGCAGTTGTGTTTACCCACCTTTCCTCTCCTGATTTTGTGATAATTTTAAAATCTAATCCTGTAGGAACATCTTTCCCTTCCTGTCTTGCCCTTGTTCTTTCTATTATTAAATCTTTATAATCAGGATGTATAATATCTAAAAAATCTATTGACAGCAGCTCATCACTCGAGTATCCTGTCATTTCTTCTGAATATTTATTTACGTATATAAATTTATTCCCGCGATAAATATAAATCGCGATTAAAGCTAATTCTGTTAAAGTTCGGAATTTCTTTTCACTTTTTATGAGATTTTCTTCTACAATTTTTCGCTCATTGATATCTTCAAAAGCTCCTTCGTAATACAGAATTTCTCCATTAGAATCGCGAACGATTCTGGCACTCGTTGAAGCCCACATTTTACTGCCATCTTTACGATAAACTTCTATCTCAAAATCTCTAATGATTCCAAGTTTTTCCAATAAATTCTTAAAATCAGTGCGACGGTTTGAATCTACATAAATTTGTTGCTCAATATCTGTCACATTAGACATTAATTCTTCCGGACTATCATAGCCCAGCATACGAGCAAGTGTTGGATTAACGCTTATGAATTTACCTTCCGGGGTAGTCTGGTAAATTCCACCTACAGCATTTTGAAACATCGAACGATATTTATTTTCTGCCTGAATCAAAGCTTCTTCAGATTTTATCCGTTCGGAAACATCCCGCATGATTGAAGTAAATATAATATTACCTTCAACTTCAATCCTGGATATTGTTGCCTCTATTGGAAACTCTTCACCATTTGCTCTAAGCCCCGTAACAGGTGCAGCAATATTAGCACGCCTTGATATTTCATCCGACTTACCAAAATCTTTCACATGTTTTCTATGTGCTACTCGAAACTGCTCTGGAATCAAACGGTCTATAGGTTTGCCTATCACATCTTCCGATTTATATCCGAACATTTCTTCTGCAGCAGGATTAAATAAAATTATTCTTTGATAGGAATCAATAGAGATAATTGCATCCATCGCAGCATGGATAATTCCATCTAATCGTTTTTGATTACGTTGTAGTTCAGCTTCGACACGCTTACGACCAGTTATATCTCGAACAATTGCCTGAATGTAAGTGTTTCCATTTAAATCAAATGAATTCAAACTCACTTCAGCATCAAAAAGAGTTCCATCGAGTTGTTTATGCTTCCATTCAAAAAACTGGGGTTTCCCACTCAGCGCCGTATTAATTTTTTCCAAAGCCTTTTCTTTGGAATCACGCCCGTCAGGCTGTTTCGGAGGTGAATAATTGTATGGTTTCTCTCCAACAATCTCTTCTCTTTTACATCCGAACATCGTTAGAGTTTGAGAATTACAATCGATAAACTCATCACCTGTCATAGTAAAAATTGCATCTCCTGCAGATTCAAAAAGAGTTTTAAATTTCTTCTCACTTTCTTTTAATGAATCTTCTGCTATCTTTCGTCTTGTTACGTCATAATTAGTATAGCAAACACCCTCTATTTTATTTTCGCTGTCATAAACAGGATTATAAGTAAACTCAAGCCATATCGCATCTCCTTTTGAATCTTCAAACCTTATTTCTGAAGCGAATGGCTTACCATGAAGTGCTGATTGAAAAGCTTCATCAAATTCTTCATAGTATATTTTGTCGATGTAATCATAGACAGATGCTCCTGTCTTGAGCGTCTTTCCTTCTTCATCGATAATTGTCTCACTAGCATATTTATTGAAAGTCTTAATTGTTTTATCCTTGTTTAAAAATACAAAAGCCTGTTTAGTAGAATCTAAAATTCTTTTAAGATTTTCTTCAGGTATAGTTTGTTTTTCTGTAGGCTCCTTTTGAATTTCGATTTCAGATTCTTTTACTTCATCGTTCACCTTCTCAATGTATAAGTTCTGTTTACCCGGTAGAGCGGAAAGGATTGCAGCCAGTATGAACAAAATTAGCAATAGCAGATAAAAGTAAATATTAACTGCATTTGAAATAAAATCAAATGAGTAATCATTAAAACTATACAAGAGTAGAGATGATATGAATGAGGTAATAATGCCGGAAACTTTATTAATAGAAAACGAAAAATATACAACAGGTATTAAAAATAACAATTCAAGGTGAGTATTATCAAACATTACCAAGCTTATCCAGGATACAACTAAAAAAAGCATTAACCCAATAAATGCTTTAAAGATAAACGACCATTCCCTGATCTTGTTCATTAGTTTTTAATGTTAATAGATAATATTAAATAATAAAGCAACTCTCATAGAACTGCCTAGATCATTTTAAATAAAAGATACAATTTTACCCGTTACTGTACTTTGAGGAAATTAATCTCGAAGGTTTTAGAGATACTTCTAATGTTCTCCTTTAATAATTCTATAAAAGACGTTAAATTTTTTATCACCAGCAAAATATAATGTGAAAAATATTATAATAAAAGGGAAAGCAAACTTAAAGAAATGTTGATCCAAACAATAATATCCTTTTAAGTCGATAAAGTGAATCAGCTTGATGTATATATAATTTCAACGATAGCTATTTTTCAATTATTTCTTTCATTTGTGTCAACACCATATCCCAATTTTTATCTGAATGTTCCCGGGATTGTTCGTTCGCAATATTCTCCTGAGTAAGTAATAGCTTGGTTTTCCCGTTTGCTTCATTCAGTTTGTAAGTCACTATTGAATAATTTTCCTCTTTATCTTCTAAATCCGAAAATCCGCTCCAATAATTGTATTGAAATATTTTCTCAGTCTCAATCTTGAGAATATTTCCTTTATCGCGGTACTTTCTTCCCTGGTATTCTCCCTGGAATATAATCTCACTGCCTACTTCCCAATCTGAAACAACTTCAGTTCCAAAGAAATACTGCTTGATAATATCAGGATTAGTCAATGCATTCCACACTTTTGATTTGTCTGCGTTTATTTCAATTGTCTTTTCAACTTTATGTTTTTCTGACATACTATATGATTGTTATTAGGAATTTCAGTTTTCGTAAAACACTTTTATTCTGTTTCAATCTTCAATGTGGAGGTCGTAACACCGTTGTAATAATTTTCAGCTGTACCAACAAGGTCATAGCTTCCGTTTGTAAGTGTATATCCTGTTTGGCATGTAAACTCAGTGCTGATTTCTTTTATCAGGAAGATCGAAGGTAAAACATTTCCTTTAGCGTCAGGGTACAAATTCTGAACATCCGTCTGAAGAGTTCCGTTACTGTTTTGCCCAACGCTGCCAGACTTACAATGAAAAGTAAATCCTCCACCAAACGTAATCTTCTGGACACCACCATCTTCATCTTCCGCTATCAGAGTTACCCTGACATCAGTACCTTTTTTTACTTTGATTGTTTTTGCGTTTTCCAAAACCTCAGTGTCCGTGTTATCTTCAATAAAATGCACTTTCCATTTGAGGACAGGCGGAGTCGAATCGGATTCCGGTTTCTTCAGCTTACTGCATGCACCCAACAATAGGCTTATGCAAATCAAAACAGCTGCGGTCTTAGTTTTTGTAAACAGTGATTTCATTTTGATTTGAGTTTAATTAGTGTATGAATTAAAATGTCAAACTTTAGATATGGAAAATTTTCGATTACATGCTCCGCACAAATATACAAATTGATATGAACTATTGATATGCTTTTTCTTTGCAAACAGGTCAGGAATACACGACATCTGTCTAAAACAGGTTTTATAACTGCAAAAGTTTATTTATAAAAAATAACTACTTTGACATTTGATGAACTTGATGAACTCAACACCTTAGCCCCTTTCTCTTTGAAAGAGAAGGGGGAACTAAAAGGGAGATGAGTTGTTATATTGAACTTTGTTTATTCCTACTTGAAACAACTTCATTTCACGTAACCATACTTCACCAATAACAGGTTTTCATCCTGCACTAGCCCGATTCCCGGAGCGTGGATTTTGAATTCTCTCTCGTCAGGTTCAAGCGGTGTCGATTCAAGTATTTTCAAACAGTCAGAGAAATACCCTGCAGGAGTCAACAAATTTACTGTCATGCTGATTATCTCTGCTCTATCCATTGCAGCACCCGGTGCGATTTCCTGGTAGTACCTTGCTCCGAGCAGTATCAGTCCCGGCATAATTATTCCGGCTTTATTATCTCCTACTGCAGTCCATGCTCCTTCGTGGTTTACGACTTCACCATTTTTATAAATATCAACTTCCTCGCCAAAGTAATATACAGAACTTGTCTCTTCGCAGAACGCAAAGAAGTTTCTCGATATTTCGATGGTCTCTCCGTTGACCGATTCGTTCTCCTCGACAACTCTTGTTTCTATGTCCCCGATTTTTTTTGTTTCATCTAAAACCGTGATAACGAGACGGACAGTTTCATTGTCTTCTGACCCTTCGAGTACGAGCTGGTAACCAGGTTCTAGTATGAAGTACTGAGTACTGCCAATAGTTTTGAATGTACAGCTTGCCTGCATGAACGACTCTGTATAAGGACGCTTATCGTTTTTGTCTTGTGCGAACGTGGTGGAAAGAATTAAATAGATAAAGAAGATAAGTTGAAATTGTTTTTTCACGATTTTCTTCCATGCATTAAATTTAATAAAAACTAACACTATTTAAGAATTATAGTAATCTATAGCATGCTAGTTCAAAGGAAAATTTTTACCATATATATACTTTTATCTCTCCCACCCAAAAAAGAAACCATGTTTTTACCATTATCGTAGCTCAGATTGTAAATTGAGTTGTAAATCTTTTCCAGGGGTTTATTATCTACCATTATTCGTATATAATCCGAGTTTTTTTTATCATTATAAATTCCTGCAATGTAAAAGAGCTTATCATTTCTTGTATAAAAAAGATTCTGTATGTAATCATATGATTTCTTATCTGTCTCAAAATCTATCACGGAGGACTGCTGCTTACCCTCGTTAGTTATTACATAAGTATAATACTCATAACTTTCATTATCTTCATTTTCCACTTCGGATTCCTGTACAACATACGCAAAATCTCCTTTATTATTGAATCTTATCATCGAATAATCACCCTCAAAATTCTGGTAAACAATCGTTTCGTATTTTCCAATCCTCTCATTATCTACAAAAACATAATACTGGTCCTTAATTTTTTTTGTCCAATCACCTGATATGTAACCAATATAATAAGTTTTATTTGTATTATTTATAAAACCATAGTCGGGAATTTCATTAAAGTCCATTTTATTAATTATTTTTTCTTTGTTTCCTTTTTTCAATAACAGCTTTGATTTGTTCAGGAGTGTATCAATCATATAACTTATTAGTCCTCTTTTGTTTTTATTGAATTTCCATAAGCCGGGATTGAGATAAAAATTCTGTTCGATACCGTTATCCACAAACGTCACATTATAAAGAAATGAGTATGGTTCATCAGGAAGTTCTTCCTCTAAAGTAATCATAACTGCTGCATAATAAGTAATGTTATTATTAGAATCAACGTTCAGAGTGTAAACACCTCCTGTATAAACAGCTCCCTCTTTTGTTTTTGATGCATCGCTGTAAACTTTTTGGTATTCGTCACCTATTGCGACTTTATAAACAAATCCAATTTCGGTTGAATCAATAGAAATATATACCGGGGCGTTCTCTTTGTTAAAAAATATCGGGGGATATAAATAATCAAACTCTTTGTATTTCTTATCACCCTGAACGATAAATTCTCTTCCCTTATTTTCATAAAACTTTCCGTCCATTTTGGCAATATAACAAAGATTGCCTTGCTTATCGTACATGAAACTATTCGAATTGATATCGGAGTATGGAGTTTTTATTAAATTATCACCAAACAATATACTGGCTGTTACACCATCTGATACAACAAACCCATAATTTCCATCCTTATCTTCGAATAAATCTTCCTGATATAAATCGTGTTCGTATTCATACTCTTCTTTATAACGATAAATAGGTTTTGCAGAAGCATATTTTTCGGAAGTCGTCAATCCATTATTAAGAGTATACGTTCCAATCCTGACACTGTCACCTTCTTTAAATACAAATTTAAAATCATCATTTTTATCAACGAAGGAATTATAAGATTCGGCATTTTGGAATTGGGAAACAGTTTCCCCATTTGCAATTAAGAAATATTCAAGGCTGTCACCCTCATTATAGTTTGATACCAAAACATAATAATTCCCTTTAGAATCAAATCTAATATCGTGAACCGAGATATAACTAAATTCATACGATTCTCCAGAGCGAGATATTATTCTATACTTATTTGTAAAAGTATTATAATCCATGTAACAATAATTCCCAGAACTTTCATCATACGTAAAGTTATAAACGTCAATATTATCCTTAGAATTATCAGAGTATAATTCATATTCAGTCAATACCTGAGAAATAGAAATAACAGGTGTGCACAAGCTGAGTAAGTAACAGATACCGATAAAAAGAATGATGATGAATGTCTTTTTCATTTGTAAAATTTATTTAAACAAGAGTGTTTTGTTATTAATAGTTTTGTTATATGAAACTTGATTTTGCATTTATGAAATTGAAAACTTAATTTTTAAAATATTCATATTACACAATAAAGGAGGGTATTTTATTGTTATTTGTTAAAAACATATTTGCTGTTAACTTTTTTCTTCGTCATCAGGGAAACCAAATCTTAATTTATTTTTTTTAAACTTTATATCTTTAGTCTCTTTTTTAACAAGCTTTTTTTCTTCTTCCTGTTTGGGTTTATCATCAACTGCTTTTGCATCTTCGGATTTAAAATCATCAAAATAAAGTTTCTTTAAATCTTTAGAAGTCTGAGAGGAGTCCTTTGCAATAGATTTATCCTCTTTATCTATTGTCTCTTCGTATACATCATTAAAACTAAAAACCTTTTCCTGGTTTTTCTTCTCTTCTGTATCCTGCTCATCATCTATCTCAGCTTCTATTTCTTCTTCATCGATAAATTTTAAGCCTTCATCAAAAGATTCCAATTCAGACATCGAACTTAATATTTCTTCATTCTGATATCTGAAATTATCACTAATATTTATTAACTCAGTTTCTTTAGTTCTTATAATTTGAAAATCGCTGTCTCCACTAAGTTGTTCTTCGGATAATGTTTCAAAGCTCTCCTCGAATGATTCAACTTGTTTGAAGATACCTTTATCTACTTGAGAGCTTTTTGAAGCAACTTCTTCTTTTAATTTGTCACCGGGCTTCATCCGTGTTATATATTTCTTTTTGAAATCATAGTACTTTCCCACCTCATATATCTTTTTTGCTAATTCCAAATTCTCCTGTATAAAATCTTTATCTTCACATAATCCGACAGAACGATTTTTCACTTCAAAGTTTCCATTCACCATAACATCGGATATATCTTTTGCTGTTAAGTTCTCTATTATAAACTGACTAATCCTATCGGAATCAATTTCAGGCACATTAAGAAGGTTCCTTAAGTCTGACAACTCAAGAAATACTAAATTAGCATCTGAACTTTTTTCGATACAACCGGAGTTAGCCGTACCGTTAAAAAATGAAGACGGTTTAACAGTCGCCATTCTTAAAATCGAATCAAAAGTATAATAGTTTTTATTGACAAGTGCTGCGAAAGTTTTCAATTCTGATAAAATATCAATTCCAAGGTAACCTGTACCCACAGAAATATTAACGCCGAGTTCTAAATATTTTTCAAATTCAATATTACGTTTGGACAATTTTAAAAAATCAGTCGGACAAAAAACTATATTCACATCTTTATCATAAAGAAGTTTTACATCATCACTATCAATATAAATTGGGTTTGATAAAACTAAACTCGAATTTAGAATTTTATTATCGAGTAAAACCTTAATAAAAGATTTCCCAAAGCTTTTTTGAATTTCTTCTGCAGGAGCTGCCTTATGCAATGTTTCAAGAAATACTCTTCCCTTAGCATTCGAGAATGATCGTTTTAGATTACTTAAAGAATAGTTGTTTATTGTTTCTTCTTTCTGAAAACCTTTGAAGTAATTACTCTTTTTTGATTTGAAATAATTATCTAATTCACTTTCATATATTGTATAATAAATATCGTCAAATAAAACACATTCATCATCTACGAATTTATTCAACAACGTTTCAGATATATACGAAGAAGTTTCGTTTATATAAACCTCACCGTTTAATAAGGATCTTAAATAATTTTGTTTAAATAAATTGAACAGGTCGTTAATATTATTACTGTCTTTAAAATAACTATCAATCAACTTTAAAGAAACATTTGCTTCTAAGTTTTCATAATTACTGTTTCCAAAAAATAATCTACTTAACGAATATGAAGAATTTAAATTTGAATTGTAAAGTGCGGGGATAATAATTTTGTTATTTGCATCGTATATTTCAAATTCAGGATACTTATCTGAGATTGTTTTTTTATCTTTTAATTCATTATCATAATCTACATAAGAAATCTTCCCATTTTTAACAACCAGGTTAAAATAACCTGAATTTTTAAACCCATCTAAGGTTAACACAAGACCGTTAATTACTACTAAAAACTTGTTCATGATATTTTATTTTTTAACGTCTTTTTATTAAAGTCATCGTCAAGAAGATAATTACTATCGTATAACATGTTTTCCCCATCCTTAAATAAACCATATTGAAATCCTTCCCGCACACTACAAACACCGTATTCACCATTATTGTTTAAAGCGATAAAAGCAACCTGGTAAATGTGCTCCCTGTTCTTGCTTGTCAATAGATTTAATTTGTAAACTCTTTCACATGCGATTCTGCAAGCTTCGAAAGGAGAAGTTCCATTTCTCATAGATTCAACTATCAAAAAACTTCCACAGGCTCTAACGCACTCCTCACCCCTACCAGTCGCAATTGCTCCTCCGACCTCTCCATCAACATAAAGACCTGCGCCTATGATCGGTGAATCTCCGACTCTTCCATGAAGCTTCCAAGCCATACCGCTGGTTGTACACGCTGCTGATATTTTTCCGAACCTGTCCATTGCCAGCATTCCAATCGTATCGTGGTAACCGTCTTCATTAATTTTATCATGCTTAGATTTTTTCAACTCAAAATCATCTGTATGAATTTCCTCTGACTTTTTTTTCATTGAAGCTTTCCATTCACTGAATCTGCGGGTTGATTCATCGGTAAGCAAGCTATCAGGTCTGAAACCGTGCAGGATTGCATATTCGAGCGCTCCATTACCTGCAAGCATTACGTGTTCTGTTTCTTCAAGTACAAGACGAGCAACACTTATCGGATTTTTTATATTTTCCAAACATAAAACTGAACCTGCCCGTGCATTCCAATCCATTAAAGCTGCATCAAGTGTAACCCTTCCTTCACAATCCGGTAATCCACCGAAACCAACACTTAATACTTCAGGATCGTTCTCGGCAACTTTAACTCCCGCTTCAACTGCGTCAAGAGAGTTTCCACCTTCCGTTAATATCCTGTATGCTTCAATATTCGAATTGATACCGTGCTTCCAGGTTGATATTACAATCGGGCCCATAGTATATTTAAAAATTAATTTCGGCTAACTATATACTTTGAAATAACCTCAAAAGCTCTGTCATACCTATATTGGATATTAAAATGTCCATCGTCAAACTCTTCGTGTATATAATTAATTCCATTATATTTTAACTTCTCAACGAAAATTCTTGCACCAATATTCAAATTAAATTCATCTCTTTTACCCGCATCGAGGAAGATCAATTTTAATTTTTTTAGATTTCCTTTATACTTATCAACAAGATTAACAGGGTCTTTTCGCAGCCATTTCCTAAAGACTGATTCGCTTAATTTACCCGTTAAAATGTCAAAAGGCAAATCGAAATTATATCCTTTGGATTCTACTCCTTTGGGATTTGGAGAATAACAACTCGACATGCCAATAACATTAAGAATGTTATGGAATGATTTTGGTTTTGGCTGTTTATTATTCAATTCATTCTTAATAAAGTTCGAGACAGCTTTGTGCCCCTTTCCGTATCTCTCAATTTGTGTAACAAACTTTGCAAAATCGGGAATATAGCAATACTCGAAACACATATCGCCAGCAGTAGAACACATCAATCCAAATACGTCCGGGTTTTTCATAGCAAGTATTACTGAACCGTAACCACCGCTCGACTTTCCCATAACTGCACGGCTGCTGCTGCGACTGATTGTTTTATAATTGCTATCGATATAATTTACCAATTCAATTTTTATGTAATCTTCATACCTGCCAGTAGCTTTTGAATTAGCATATTGACTCCCGCCATACTTAGTTATACAATCCGGCATGACAACTATCATTTCTTTCATTAATCCTTTTGATTGTAACCTGTCAAGTCTTTCGTGAATATTTTCATTTAAAAAAGATTCATTCAATGCCATCATACCTCTCCCTGTAAAACCGGTTAACAAATATACGACTGGATATTTTTTCTTTGATAAAAAATACGAATGAGGAAGATAAACAGGAAAACTTCTTAATGCCGGGTCACCAAGAGGATTATTCTTTAAGAGTTTACTTTCAAAAGAATCTATAACAATGCTTCCACTCTTCATTTTTAATTTTGAAATCTTAATTTAAAAAAATTTTATACTATCAGTAAAACTTTTAATTCAATCTGTGAACCTGTCTGCGCCAGGAAAATTTGTGCTATCAGTTATTCTTGATTTTATAAAAGTCTGTTAATATCGAATGGTTTCAAATCATCTTTCGTAGTTATTTTTATATTTGTTTTTTCCCCTTCTATGATCTTCACTTTATAACCAGCATTTTCAACTATTGATGATTCATCTGTACCTTTGAATTTTTTACTATTAGCTTTTGTGAATGATTTCCATAATACATCGTATTTGAAAATCTGTGGAGTTTGAACCTCCCACAAATATTTTCTTTGAATAGTTCTTATGACAACATTACTTCTATTTACTTCTTTTATTGTATCGTTTACTTTTAAACCAGGTATGACAGCCTTACATTCTTTTACGACTTTCATCATTTCCTTGATTTTTTTTTCAGTAATGAAAGGTCTTACCGCATCATGAATTATTATATAACATTCATAAGAGGATACAATTGCTTTCAAACCATTGAAAACAGAGTCATGCCTTGTAGTTCCACCTTCAACAATGTTTGTAACTTTATGAAACTTATTATCTATTATTAATTTTTGTAACTTTTTAAAATATTCCTTTTTTGTTGCTATTACTATAGATTCAACATTATTTATTGAATTAAATTTTCTTATCGTATAGGTAATCAGTTCTTTACCACGAAGTTTAATAAACTGTTTAGGTATCCTGGTTCTAAACCTGTCACCGCTACCCGAAGCAGGAATAATTACATTAAATTTCATAAATATTTGTGATTTCTATCAAAATGAAACTAATAATTATTCAAGACTAATAAAAGTCTATGCTCAAACTTAGTGTAGAGATAATCTTTATAAAAAAACCCGAACAAAAAATTACTTGATACCATTTTATGTTCGGGTTTGAAATAATAATTGGAAATTATAAAGTTTAAATTATCAACATTGAATCTCCGTAGCTAAAGAATTTATATTTTTCTCTGATAGCTTTTTTATATGCTTTCATAATAAAGTCTCTGTCTGCAAAAGCACAAACAAGCATCAGCAAAGTACTTTGAGGCATATGAAATTTCGATACCAATGCATCTACAACATTTAACGCTTGTGGTGGATGAATAAATTTATCTGTCCAGCCTTTACCCGGTCTTACATATTTTCCAGTAATAACACTCGATTCCAAAGCTCTTGCTACAGAAGTCCCTACGGCTACAACCCTTTGCACACCATCAATCGCATTATTAACAATATCTGCATTTCCTTTGGAAATTTCAGAATACTCAGAATCCATCCGATGTTTTGAAAGGTCTTCAACTTCTACAAGCCTGAATGTTCCAAGACCTATATGAAGTGTAATATAAGCAATCTTAACACCTTTCTTCTTAATTCTATTTAATAGTTCTTTCGTGAAATGTATTCCCGCGGCTGGGGCAGCAACTGAACCTACATTCCTTGCATATACTGTTTGGTAATAAGTTTTATCTTTTTCAGTTGATTCTCTTTTTATGTAAGGAGGAAGAGGAGTCTTTCCTAACTTTTCGATATACTTTCTGAAATCTCCTTTAATATTGAAGCGAACAATTCTACCACGTGATGTTGTATTGTCGATCACTTCACAATATAAATTCTTAGTGAAAAATATCCTGTTTCCTATCCTGACCTTTCTAGCAGGATCAACCACTACATCCCAGATGTTATCATCTTCGGATAATTGCCTTAATAAAAAGACTTCAATCTTAGCTTTCGTCTTCTCTTTAGTCCCGAACATTCTTGCAGGAAAAACTTTAGAATCATTCAATACGAGTACATCACCTTTATTTAAATATTCAATAATATTTCGAAACCTCTTAGTTACAATGGTCTGCTCTGCCCGATTAAGAACCATTAATTTATTAGTATCCCTTGGAGTTTTAGGATGTTTAGCGATCAAATTTTTTGGAAGGTTATACTTAAACTGAGAAAGTTTCATATATAGATTAAATTAATTTATTTTTAATATTATAAAATGCTTTTATACCGGGGAAATAAGCATTATCACCAAGCTCTTCCTCTATTCTTAATAATTGATTATATTTTGAAATTCTATCAGTTCTTGATGCAGAACCCGTTTTTATCTGCCCTGCATTAATCCCAACAGCAAGATCTGCAATTGTAGTATCCTCAGTTTCTCCGCTCCTGTGACTAATGACTGTTGTATAGTCATGAAGTTTTGCCAATTCTATGGTATCCAGGGTTTCGGTAAGTGTTCCAATTTGATTTACTTTAATTAGTATGGAATTTGCAATTTGTTTACTGATTCCCTTTCTGAATATTTCCGAATTCGTAACAAAAATATCATCACCAATTAACTGAATCTTTTTGCCTAAAACACCGGTTAGATTTTTCCACCCTTCCCAATCATTTTCAGAGAGACCATCTTCAATGCAAATTATCGGGTATTCTTTAACAAGTTTCTCATAAAATTTAATCATTTCATCGGATGTTTTTGCCGGCAATCCAGATTTATAGAACTTATACATACCTTCGTTCTTGCTTTTCCCTTTTGCTACGAACATTTCACTCGCAGCAACATCGAGAGCAATTAAAACCTGGTCTCCAATTTTATAATTAGCTTTTTCAATGGCTTTCAAAATAACATCAATTGCTTCCTGGTTTGATTTAAGGTTCGGAGCAAAACCACCTTCATCCCCGACAGATGTATTATAACCTTTCTCACTTAGAACTTTTTTCAAAGTATGAAATACTTCAACACCACATCGAAGTGCTTCCGAAAAGCTCTTAAACCCGGCGGGAATAATCATAAATTCCTGGATGTCAACATTATTATCTGCATGCTTACCCCCATTTAAAATATTCATCATAGGGACAGGTAAAGTTCTTGAGTTAACTCCACCAATATACTTATATAAAGGAATTTTAGAAAATTTTGAATTAGCATAAGCTGTTGCTAACGATACTCCGAGTACAGCGTTCGCACCTAACCTTGACTTGTTCTTTGTTCCATCCAGCTTAATAAGAATGTTGTCAATTTCAATTTGGTTTTGACATTCTAACCCTTCTAATTTTGCTGATATTATTGTGTTTACATTTTTAACTGCTTTTGAAACACCTTTACCGAGAAATCTCTTTTTATTTCCGTCTCTTAATTCTACAGCTTCCCTTTCTCCTGTTGAAGCACCAGATGGAATAGCTGCTCTGCCCAATGTTCCATCTTCTAATATCACATCTACTTCAATTGTTGGATTTCCTCTGGAGTCTAAAATTTCTCTGGCGTGAATCTTTTTAATTGTTGGCATTTGCTATTAAAGATTGGATTTTAAAAACCATAAATATAATTTTTACAGTTTATGAAATCAATTCATTAATCTGTATAATACATTAAATTTTTGCAAGAATATTTGAAATAAATTTCATAAAATTAAAAGATTAATGAATTTGAATATCAAATTGCTTTTCCTTCGCAATTATACTTTTTTAGCTTGAAAATTCATGCTAATTTAGTGATATTCATTGTTTCAAAAATTTAAAATTAAATATGAAAAGATTTTTTTCAAAATATGTACTGTATTCTTTAATTTTTTCTACATTTCTAATTTTTCATTATAATTGCACAAGTACTCTCGATTTATTGAAAAATATACAAAGATTAAAATTTAAATTGGGTAGCGTAAATAACTTCAAAATAGCAGGGATACCAATCTCAAATAAAAGTTCAATCACTGATTTTTCCGTAACAGATGGGTTAAAACTGGTTAATTCATTTTCTAACGGTCAGTTACCTGCATCTTTCAGATTGAACGTACTCGCTAAGAATCCAAACGATGGTACCGGAGGTTCACCGAGAACTACGACCACTTTAACACAACTTAAGTGGAGATTATTCATCGATAGTAAAGAAACTATCAACGGTAATATTTCTCAAAACATTGAAGTTCCTGGCACCGGTCAAGAAACAACAATCCCTGTTGACATGTCACTTGATCTTTATAAATTCTTTAATGAATTAGGGTATGAAAGCGTGGTTAATCTTGCACTTGCTTTGGGAGGTGTTCAAGGTTCTTCATCAAGAATTACTGTAAAAGCAACTCCATCGATGGAAACTATCTTTGGACCTATTTCATCAGGCGAAATAACGATTGTCGATAAACAATTTAATTAAGAGTATATAATCTACCGGATTTCACATGAAGAAGATGATAATTGCTATTGATGGACCTTCAGGGACTGGTAAAAGTACAACTGCAAGATTATTAGGAAAAAGAATGAACATCCGCTATATTGACAGCGGAACAATGTACAGGGGTATCACTCATGCTATACTTAAAAGTGATATTAAACGTAACGAACTAAAAAAAATAATTGAGATAGCAAAGGATTCTAAATTTGAGTACAGTAATGACGAAGTTTTTATGAACGATATTAATATAACGAAAGAAATAAAATCGTTAGAAGTGATGAATGTGGTAAGCAGTGTTAGTAAGATCAAAGAACTTAGAAACTCACTAGTTGATAAACAGAGAAGATTTGCTGAGGATGATAGTTTAATCATGGATGGAAAGGATATAGGTACAGTCGTTTTCCCTGAAGCGAACTTTAAGTTTTTTCTAATTTGCGATCTTAGCACGAGAGCCGCGAGAAGACGAGAAGAGTTTTTAGACATGGGTTATAATATTCCAGTTGATAAAATAATAAAAGAGTTAAAAAAAAGAGATGAAATGGATATGAAAAGAGCTTTTAGTCCACTTAAAAAAGCTAAAGATGCGATTGAAGTTGACACAACTCATATGATAATTGAAGAACAAGTAGATTGTTTATGCAAAAAAATAATTTCAAACAATTATTAATATTATTTAATTTACCCCCGTTCACGAGCGAAGACTTTGAATGGGATTTTAATAACTTAAACCTTTGATTACTGAGTTTTATTTCATCAAAGGAAAAATTCTGTTTCATAGCAGAAAACCAGGAGATAAATATTAATGACAGATGAATTAGAAACTTCTCAATTAGATTCTGATATAACAAATGACGAAGATAATAAGACCGTAGAAAACGAAATTGAAACAAAAGAAACAAAAGAAACAAAAGAAACAAAAGAAACAAAAGAAACAAAAGAAACAAAAG
>CAYYJH010000010.1:44479-46503 GCA_964472195.1 uncultured Ignavibacteriaceae bacterium
GAAACAAAAGAAACAAAAGAAACAAAAGAAACAAAAGAAACAAAAGAAACAAAAGAAACAAAAAACTCTAACGAGGAAAAATCTAAAGTCCCTAAATTCATAAATCCGGATTATGACGACGAAGAATTTCAAACAATGTTAAAATTGTATGAAAAAACCTTCAACGTCATAAAGGAAAATGAACTTGTAAAAGGTAAAATTGTAGCAATACATGGGGAAGATGTGTTAATAGATATAGGATCAAAATCGGATGGCAGGGTATCAATAAATGAGTTTTCTAATCAAGAAGAACTCGTTGTAGGTAATGAAATTGAAATATTCTTAGAAAAGATTGAAGATAAAGAGGGGCAGCTTATACTTTCTAAGAAGAAAGCTGATTCCATAAAAATGTGGGACAACATTGTCGAAGCACAAAAAAACAGCACAATAGTAAAGGGAAAATGTATAAGAAGAATTAAAGGAGGTTTTGTAGTTGACCTAAGCGGCTTAACTGCTTTCCTTCCCGGCTCTCAAATCGATACTAAACCCATCAGGGATTACGATGAATATGTAGGTAAGACACTTGACTTCAAAGTTATAAAAATAAACAACCAGATAGAAAATATTATCGTATCCCACAAGGTTCTCATAGAAGAATCTATGGCAGGACAACGTGCAGAGCTTCTTCGGACAATTAAAAAAGGAATTACATTAGACGCGAACGTAAAAGCAATCACAGATTTTGGAGTGTTTGTTGACCTTGGAGGATTGGATGGATTAATTCATATCACCGACCTTTCATGGGGTAGAATTAACCACCCGAGTGATGTGGTTAAACTGGATCAGAAAATAAGAGTTTATGTTATCGAATTCGATGAAGAAAAGCAGCGAGTCTATTTAGGATTGAAACAACTTCAGCCTCACCCGTGGGATAACATAGAAGAAAAATTTGTTATCGGAGATAAAGTTTCCGGCAAAGTCGTTTCGCTAACTGAATACGGAGCTTTTATTGAAATAGAAAAAGGTATCGAAGGATTAATTCATATCAGTGAAATGTCGTGGACACAACACATTACAAATCCAAGTCAAATGGTTACGATGGGACAATTAGTTGAAGCCCAGATTTTGAACATTGACTTAGAAAACAGAAAACTTTCTCTTGGAATGAAACAACTCACCCCAAATCCATGGCAAAGCTTGCTTGAAAAGTTTCCTGTCGGGACAAAGCAAAAAGGAAAAGTCTGCAACATCACAAACTTTGGCGTCTTCGTCGAGCTGGAAGAAGGTGTTGATGGTTTGGTACACATCTCAGACCTTTCGTGGACAAAGAAGATTCTTGATGTAAATGATTTCATTAAGATGGGAGATGATTTAGAAGTCGTTATATTAGGAGTTGATGTTGCTAATCAAAGAATATCATTAGGGCACAAGCAACTTTTTGACAACCCGTGGGATAAGTTAGAAGAGAAATATAAAATGGGTTTTGAAACCGAATGTAAAGTAATAAAACCAATTGAAAAGGGCATCATAGTTGAATTACCTGACTTAGTCGACTCATTTGTCCCGGCATCTCAGCTGGCGGTTGCTCCTATTAAAAATTTCGGAGAACATTTTAACTTTGGCGATACTTTAAAAACAAAGTTGATTGAATTTGATAAAAGCAATAAGAAAATTGTACTTTCGATAATCGAATACTTTAAAGACAAAGATCAATCAGAAATCGATGAATACATTGCTAAATTTAAACTCCCGAGAAAATTTACAGCTAATGATATCAAAGAAAAAACAAGAAGCTTCGAATCAGAACAGATTGATTTCAAATTAGAGGATATAATCGGGGAAGATGTTCCACCTGCAAATCAACCTCCAGCGATCCAAACCTTTGAAGAAAAATCTACCGAGACTAATATAAAACCAGTTACTAAAAAAATTGAAGAACCGACAGATACCAAAATAAAATCAGAAGTGAAGGTTGATGAAAAAACCGAAATCAAAGAGGAAAATAAGACACTTGAAAAGACTAAGG
Organism: uncultured Ignavibacteriaceae bacterium; assembly: GCA_964472195.1. Taxonomy (GTDB): domain Bacteria; phylum Bacteroidota; class Ignavibacteria; order Tepidaquicellales; family Tepidaquicellaceae; genus BS750m-G4. The sequence continues at coordinate 46,485 of CAYYJH010000010.1, forward strand.
AAACCGTAACGATTGAACC
>CAYYJH010000011.1:0-45486 GCA_964472195.1 uncultured Ignavibacteriaceae bacterium
CTTCTTCTTGCACTTCTTCCTCTTTTACATCTTCCACGATAATTTCCTGTTCTTTTTTGATATCCTCTTCTTTTTCTAATTTTAAGTTTTCTATATTGGTATCGTCAGTTTTCAATTCCTCAATCACATCTTTAGAGTCATCATTTTCATTTTTCTTATCCTGGATTTCCTGACTCTCTCTTTTAAAGTCTTCGTCTGTTTTCTTCATTAGATTATTGTTTTCTTCAATTTCATTTTGAATATTCTTATCCTCTTCATTAGTTTCATTATTTATATCTTTCAAATCTTTATCCATCATCTAATTTATCATTAAAACAAAACTTTTAGAAATTCACTTATACCCTTATCAACAACATAGACAAATAATGCAAATAAAAGCATTGAGACTAAAACGATTTTAGTAGAATCTTTCAGTTCTTCTTTCTTGGGCCAGCTAACTTTCTTCATTTCTTTAACAATATCTTTGAAGAAGTTTATTAATTTGTCTTTCATTTTTTATTAAAATTTAAAAAAACTTTAGTGCACGGGTGGGAGGACTCGAACCCCCAACCGACGGTTTTGGAGACCGCTACTCTACCAATTGAGCTACACCCGTAAATTTTTTTGAGAAAAACCTCCAAGCTATAATTTCTATTACTTCATAGAGCTGATGACCGGGATTGAACCGGTGACCTCTTCCTTACCAAGGAAGTGCTCTACCAACTGAGCTACATCAGCAAAGTTAATAATTAAACTGTTTCTGAGACACTTTTAAAAGTAACTAAAAGAATCCACAACCAATCGCTATCAATCGGAATTTCTTTTCCCTACAAAGCTGCCTTCCGCTTTCCAGTTCGCTTTTTTAAATAACAAAATTCTTCTCGAGCGGGAGACGAGACTCGAACTCGCGACCAACAGCTTGGAAGGCTGTGACTCTACCAACTGAGTTACTCCCGCACAGACCGTGTTCACAGTGGGTAGGGGAGGATTCGAACCTCCGAAGACCTTAGTCGTCAGATTTACAGTCTGATGCGTTTAACCACTTCGCTACCTACCCAAAAATTCCTAATGCAAGAAAGAAATATATTAATTTATATATTCTAAATCAATATAATATTTATGCTTAAAACATGATTTTTTAGAATGATGTTCCTTATTAATCTTTCGATTTTTCCTATAAACTGATTCTTTTGAACAGATTATCTCCAATTTGAATACCGAAATCGCATATCATAATTCAATCTTTTCTCATGTAAATAATATAAACTCTCAAACTCTAAAAATCACAAACTCAAACGCAACAAACTATCAATTTTGTCCCTCTGTGATTTTAAATAACTCAATCTCTGCAGTAATGATTCCTTCTCATAATTGGATGAAATCTGGTTTTCATTCTTAAAGGAGTATGAGGCTGGAACATACAACGGAAGTATTATTTCAAGATCATTTTCATCGTAAACTGTGACAGTACCATTCCTCACACAATCTATATCGATATAGTCACCTTTAGTATATTCATTATTTGCCGTTTCAATGGCTATTAGTCTTGAATCATCCAGTGTCTTAGCTACTGAAATAGATGAACTTTTCACATCAGTGATAACTGCACTTATTCCTACAACATCATAAGATTTATCTCCACCAAATTTCTTTAATTCTTCCTGTTTCTCCGATATTTCCTTTTTTATTGAATTATATCTTAATACAGAAGTAATTTTCTTATTTAACAGCTTCTTATTAGAGTTCAATTTCCCTTTTTTTCCAAAAAGTTCTGATTCGGGAAAATAATCTATAATGCTCAATGCTTTTTCGATTTCAATCTTTGCTTCGTTGAATTTGTTTAATTTGTTATACTGCTTTGCATTTTCAATATTATTATTGAATTCCTTTTCTGCCTGTATATAAATTTTTTTCGTAAGATCTTTGTGAGTATTAGGATTGTCTATCTCATCAATTTTTTCAACATACTTTAATGCAATTCTCCAATCATCTTCATAAATCTGGTTTACCAAATTTGCAGAAAGGAAACTTATACGGCTGACAGCTTTTTCATAATTATCACCATCCTTATATTTTCTTATGAATTTTTCATACCTGGAAATTTGCTTTTCCATAACTTGTATTTCTGTCGTATTATCCTCTTTTTGAATATCAGTAAATGCCCTATCTTCTTCCAGCACAATATAGTAATAACCGAGATAAATAACCGAGCAGAATATAGCAAAAATCAAAATTGATATTATTGTATTATTTATCCTTTTTCTCCTCCTGATTTGAGGAATCTTTTCCTGTATCACCTGCAGCTTCGATCTAACAATAACGGTTTCACTATCATCAGTAAACTTTAAAGCATTCTTATAAAAGATTTCTGCTGACTTATAATCATTATTCTCGTATGACACATCGCCGCTTTCCATCAACTTTATTTTAGAATTAACCAGTGTCACAGCCTTGTTATAAAGAGCTTTTGCTTCACTATTGTTCCCATCAACTTTCAGAATCCTGCTGCACTCGCCTATTGCTTCAGTGTACTTTCTTTTATTCAAAAGATATTCAGTATTAACCAAAATATTTTTCACCGAAACAGCTTCATGGCTTTCAACCTGTTCCATGATAGCTTTGCAATCACAGCCATACACTGCACATCCTCCGTTTTCATACCAGCATTCTACATGATACGGAGTTTTGCAATCAGGGCAGAAGAAAGTCTCCTCCGATTCCTTCACATGTGATTGGCAGTATTGACAGATATATCTTTTCAATATAAGGGTAATGAAGAATTAGTCTAAATTGCTAAAAAATCCAATTCAGCACAATTATAATCACTCAAAATAAAAATGATTAACTGAATAAATCAAGACAAAGCAAAATCAAATGCTTTATAAAAAAGAAAGATACCAAGCAGCAGTAATAATATTCCAACATAAAAATTCAGTTTGCTCAATGTCTGAGGTTTGAATTTATGTGTGTTCGAAGAAACTAACTTCACTAAAGTATAAAACCAAACAGTCGTCCCTATTAAAACTCCAATCGCTAAAGACATTCCAGATATAAAACTTTTATCGATTACACCATAACTTTTCATATAACTTACTATAATAAACCACGAAGCAGGAAGTGTAATGGACGAAAGACAAAATAAAGCACCCGCAGTAAAGCTCCCGGTTAAACTGGATGTCTCTTTTTCGAGGGCTTTCGTACGAAAATATTTATCTAGGTTTTTTCCTCTTATCGGAAGATTGCTTTCTGTTTTTTTAGGCGGCTCCTTTACCCTGTCATTGTTAGAATTATTCACGGACTTTGTTTTCATTATTTTAATCCCGAAAATCACCACGATACCGCATCCGATAAAAGTAAGAATTACTTTTAATACATTTTGGTTTAACACATAAAAAGTTTTTACACTCTGGGGTAACAATGAAAGGAACGCTGTAACGCCTCCAAAAGCTATCAATATATAAACCATATCTATAAATCCCGCACCTGCTCCCATCGCAACGCCTGACTTTATCTCCTTGTTCAAGCCTTTTGACATGATTGCAATGTTAGTCGGACCGATGGGTGGAATGGATATTAAATAGCCGGTTATAAATCCTACTACTATACTTAGTAACAAATCGAAGTGTTTTTATCAAAGAATCAAAATAGCAATTAGAGAAACCATAATCAATTATATAGATAAATCCCGAAAAAATCAGAGCGCAATTTATTTCTTTGTTGGCTTGCTCTCCAATCTTTATGATGATGTGGTAATGTCAAGAAATAATAGCGGGTAAACATCCTCACTCTTAGGAGGGAAGAGGAAAGAATTAAAAATTCTAAAAAGGCAAGAATTCACAGCTTAACAGTTAGCTACTATAATTTTTTGTGAAGTGCAAAATTATCAGAGAGGGGAAAAAGTTTACTTATTGTCAATTAATGATTCTTTGATAAGTTTTAGAATATCATTTTTACCTTCACCTGTAATAATTGAGAATGGTATGTAATCTTTACAGAGGTCTTCATTGTTTACAATTTTAGAAGACCTGTAAACCTGTTTTTCCATTTTGTTTTTCGAAATCTTATCTGATTTTGTAAGTACTATTGCAAACGGAATTTCATAATACTCTAACCAACTAACCATCAATTCATCAAGATAAGTGGGTTCATGCCTTGAATCAATCAATACAAAGACCATATTAACATTTTCTCTTTCACTAATGTAATCCTCAACAAGTTTTCTCCATCCAGCTCTTATTTGCTCAGGGACTTTTGCATATCCATAACCAGGAAGGTCTACAAGATAAAATTCCTCGTTTATAAGAAAATAATTTAACTGCCTCGTTTTGCCAGGTACAGAACCTATTTTCGCTAATCTTTTCTTGTTGCAAATTGTATTAATAAGAGATGACTTTCCGACATTAGACCGTCCTACAAAAACAAACTCTGATAAAACAGAGCCTGGTAAAGTTCTTAAATCATATATACTATCAATAAATTCCGCAGATTTTATCTTCATTATTCAGTATCCTTATAAAAAAACCTTAACTTTTATTCTCTTCAATACGATTCAGGTTATCCTGCTATATTAAAAAATTAAAAGTTAAGGATTGACAATTAATATCAAGTGAAAATATTTTTAACGAGATTTATTCTAACTGTTAAAATTTAAAATAATATAATATTAATAAATTAAAAATGAATAAATAATTCACTCAAGCGAATAACTCGAAATATTACGTTTTAGTCTTTTTTGCAGGATCAGTTTTTTCCGACTTCAACTTTTTTGCTTTGGTTTCGTCTGCTTTTTTTTCTTTTGGAGTTATTTTAATTTTTTCATCCTTTCCAACCGCTTTTTTAATCTCTTTCTTCCTTTTATCGTCTCCTGGTTTATCTTTCTTTGCTTTTTCTTGTTTGCTTTCTATATCTTTAGAAGTTTTTTTAACTTTTTTAGTTTTCTTCTTATCACTTTTTTCCATGGGTTCTTTCTTTTCAGTAGATTCTTCATCAACAATTTTCTCTTCAGTAATTGAATCTGTCTTCTTTGCTGTCTCTTCTTCTGCTTTTACTTTCTCCTTAATCTTCTTTCCTTTTTTCCCTGAAGGAATACCTTCCTTCTCTTTAATGAAGCTATAATCAACCAGTTCAATTAACGCCAGACGTGCACCGTCTCCAACACGATATCCTGTCTTTAAAACCCTCGTATAGCCACCTCTTCTGTCTCCAACCTTGGGACCAATTTCATCAAACAAGATCTTTATTGCTTCTTTATCATTAATATATTTTTTAGCAACTCTTCTTAAGTGAACATCTTTCTCCGGAGCGGTATCCTTATAGCTATACGCTAGTTTCGCTTTAGTTATAAACGGCTCAAAGAATATTCTTAGTTCTTTAGCTTTTGCTTCGGTTGTTCTTATCCTTTTATTCTTTATTAAAGAAATAGATAAATTAGAAAGTAATGCTTTCTTATGACTTGCTGTTCTCTTTAATTTTCTACCTTTTTTCCTATGTTCCATAAATTAAATTCAAATGTTAGTATTTACTCAAATATTAGAATTAGATGGTTGTTTCTTCTTTGATAAATTTATCAACATCCATACCAAATGAAAGCCCAAATCCTTCGATAAGTTCACCTAATTCTGCTAATGATTTCCTGCCGAAATTTCTGTAATGCAACATTTCAGATTCATTCTTACTTACTAAATCTGCTATTATTTTAATATTTGCAGACCTCAAACAATTTTGTGATCTGACTGAAAGGTCTAACTCGTCAACCGGCATTAACAATATCTTCTTCGTCATTTCAAATTGCTCATCCTTTTCATCCTGAATAGGTTCTTTCTCTTCGGCATCAGGACTTAAATTCAAGAATAGTTGAATATGATCTTTCAATATACGAGCTGAATCAACCACAGCTTCCTCAGGAGTTATAGAACCGTCAGTTAAAATTTCTAATATTAATTTTTCATAATCAGTTCGCTGACCAACTCGTGTATTTTCTATAACGAAATTAACATTTTTAATTGGAGAAAATATGGAATCGGTTGATATAAAACCTAAAGGAAGATCTGTTTTTTTATTTTCTTCAGCTGGAACATATCCCACTCCTGAACCTATTCTTAATTCAATTATCAAGCTTGCATTCTTATTCAAAGTAGCAATATGCTGGTCTGGATTCAAAATTTGGAAATCTGAAGTTGCATTCTGTATATCCTTTGCTGTAAATACTGATGGACCTTTTAAACTTAAATCGATCTTTGCAGATTTTCCGGTAAGATCTTTAAATCTAACCTCCTTAAAATTTAAAACCATTTCCGAGAGATCTTCGACAACACCCTTGATTGTTGTAAACTCATGCGGTGCATCATTCACTTTTATTGCAACTATTGCTATTCCAGGAAGCGATGATATCAGTACTCTCCGCAATGAATTACCCAACGTAACACCAAAACCTCTTTCCAGAGGTTGTACTATAAATTTACCGAACGTATCAGAATAAGTAGACTCATCTATTACAACATTTTCGGGCATTTGTAAATTATTAATCTTCATTCTAAAAAATATTAGTTTATATTTAGTAGGTTATTAAAATTCTTTATTTGGAATATAACTCAATAATTAATTGCTCGTTTCCAATAAATGGAACGTCAGCTCTTTCTGGTACTTGTAAGAAAGTACCCTTCATACTTGCTTTATCGAGTGACAGCCAGGACATTAACATATTATCTTTCATTCGTTTCATTGAGTCATGGAATATTTGTAATTTTTTGCTTTTCTCCCGTACTTCAATTATATCTCCTGATTTTAAAATGTACGAAGGTACATTAACAATAGTATTATTAATTGTTAAATGCCTGTGAGTAATTAATTGCCTTGCAGCTTTCCTAGATGGTGCCAATCCAAGTCTGTACAATGTATTGTCAAACCTGCTTTCGAGTATACGGATAAGATTATCCCCCGTTATACCTTTTTTCCCAGAAGCAATTGTGAAATATTTTCTGAATTGTTTCTCAAGAAGACCGTATGTCTTACGAACTTTTTGTTTTTCTCTTAACTGAACTGCATAATCAGTTATTCTTTGTCTCCTTCTAAGACCATGCTGACCTGGAGGATAATTCTTATTCTCAATAGGGCACACATCAGAAAAACATTTCGTACCCTTTAAAAATAATTTCTGTCTTTCCCTTCTGCAGAGTTTACAATTTGCGTCTGTATATCTTGCCATATAAAAGTTTTATATATTTTTCTTTTTGTTATAAATAATACTAACTATTATTAAAATTAGACCCTTCTTCTTTTAGGTGGTCTACAACCATTATGTGGTAAAGGTGTAATATCTTTAATTGATACAATTTCAAGTCCTGTTGTGTTAAGCGACCTTACAGCTGCATCTCTTCCCGAACCTACTCCCTTTATTAGAACTTCAACTTTTCTTAGACCTAAATCATAAGCTTCTTTAGCGGCAGATTCAGCTGTAATTTGAGCCGCAAAGGGTGTGTTTTTCTTTGAACCCTTGAATCCCATTTTGCCTGAAGATGCCCATGAAATTGTATTACCATATAAATCAGTTAATGTAACAATGACATTATTAAATGAAGCTTTAATGTGTGCCACTCCATTTGCATCAACTTGAATTTTCTTTTTACTTTTTTTATAAGCCATTGCCAATTCAAATTTTTAGATATTAATTAATAATTTAATCGTTTCAATATTTTTATTTCTTAGCCAAAGCTTTCTTTTTACCCGCAACAGTTTTCTTTTTACCCTTTCTAGACCTGGCATTTGTTTTGGTTCTTTGTCCTCTCACTGGGAGACCTTTTCTATGTCGCTTGCCTTTATATGTACCTATATCCATAAGTCTCTTAATATTCATCTGAATCTCTGATCTTAACGAGCCTTCAACCTTTATATCCTCCCCGATTTCTGAACGGATCTGATTAACTTCATCATCAGTTAGTTGAGACACCTTTTTATCTTCACTTATTCCTAATTTTGATAATATCTTTTTTGATGTAGATACTCCAATTCCGAAAATTGTTGTAAGACCTATTACAACTCTTTTATTTTTCGGAAGATCAATTCCTGAAATTCTTGCCAATTTTTATTCTCCAAATATTTTATAATTCTATTAAAATCAATTTCTAACCCTGTCTTTGTTTATGTTTAGGATTAGAACATATTACTCTAACAACTCCGTTTCGCTTTATGATCTTACACTTTTCACACATCTTTTTTACTGAACTTCGTACTTTCATTTCTTTTATATTAAATTGTTATTTATACCTGTAAGTAATTCTTCCTTTTGTCAGGTCGTAAGGTGACAACTCTACTGTAACTTTGTCTCCTTGCAAAATTCTAATAAAATTCATTCTCATTTTACCGGAGATATGGGCTAACACTTCATGACCATTTTCAAGCTTTACTTTAAAAGTCGTATTAGGTAGTATCTCAATTATTGTTCCATCTACTTTAATTGACTCTTGCTTTGCCATTTATTCTAAAAAATATACAATTATTGTTTCGTTTTATAATATTATATTATTCCTCAATATTCGTAAGTATTTCAGGTTCTCCATCAGTAATCAAAACGGAATGCTCATAATGTGCTGATGGTTCATTATCTTTTGTAATAATTGTCCATCCATCATTTTTTACTGTTACTTCATAAGAGCCATAATTTACCATTGGTTCAATTGCCAGAACCATTCCATTATATAATTTCTGCTTATTGTCAGGATTGTAGTAATTCGGTACTGCTGGTTCTTCGTGTAAATTTTTGCCGATCCCATGACCTATTAATTCCCTAACAACACCGAACCCTGATCCTTCAACATAATTTTGTATAGCACAGGATATATCATTTATTTCATTTCCTGCAACTGCCTGTTCTATACCTTTATACAATGAATTATAAGTTACTTGCATGAGTTTCTTTTTCTTCTCTGAAACTTCACCAACATTAAAAGTATAAGCACTATCTCCAAAATACCCGTCTTTTTTTACCCCAACATCTAAAGAAACAATATCCCCAGTTTGCAAAATTCTATCGCTTGGTAAACCATGAACAACCTCTTCATTGATAGAAATGCATATACTACCAGGGAATCTTTTATTCTTCACTTTGTATCCTTTGAATGCAGGATAAGAATTTTGTGAGACAATAAAATCTTCGACTAATTTATCGAGGTCTTTTGTTCTTACACCTTCTTTAATAAAAGGTTTTATATATTTAAGAACACCTGCAACAATCTTGCAACTTTTTCTAATTAAATCTATTTCTTTTTCACTTTTTACTAAAGACATTAGACTAATATCTTCTCGCTTTTAATTTTGTCTTTTTCATAAACCCATCATAATGCCTCATTAACAAATGTGATTCAATTTGTTGTAGAGTGTCTAAAGCAACACCGACAATAATTAACAAGCTAGTACCTCCATAGAATTGAGCTAAACCTGTCGATACACCAAACTTCATTAAAAAAGTTGGAATTATTGCTATTATTGCCAGAAATATTGATCCAGGCAATGTAATCTTAGTTAAAATATTATCAATAAAATCAGATGTTGGTTTTCCCGGCCTGACTCCTGGAATAAAACCACCTTGCTTCTTCATATTATCCGCTACGTCTTTTGGATTAAAAGCAATTGCCGTATAAAAATAAGTAAAGAATATAATCAACATTGCATAAGTAAAAGCATAAAAGTAACTTGAATAATTAAAATACGTTGCTAATCCTTGCATAAAATCACTGTTTGGGAAAAAAGATAGAAAAGTATTTGGAATAAACATGATCGATTGTGCAAAAATCAAAGGCATAACTCCTGCCTGATTAACCTTCATTGGTATATATTGAGTTACACCACCAAAAACTTTTCGCCCGACTACTCTTTTAGCATATTGAACGGGTATCTTTCTTGTGGCAACTGTTACAGAAATAACACCCGCAACAATCATAACAAATGCAGAAACATAAACAAGTTCAATAATTAAATTTCTTACACCGGAAGCAATTAATTCATATTCGTTAAATAAAGCATAGGGGAATCTTGCAATTATACCAATAAAAATTATCAATGATATTCCGTTTCCTATACCCTTTTCTGTAATTTGCTCACCCAGCCACATCATAAATATCGTACCAGCAGTTAAAAACACAACGGTGGAAATAGTAAATAAAATCCCTGATACTTCAGGATTAATTACACTTAGATCACCAACTCTTCTACTTGCAAGCTGAACACTTACACCCCAAGCTTGTAATGCTGCTACAGGTATCGTTCCTAACCTTGTTAATTGATCTATCTTTTTCCTTCCTTCCTCACCTTCTTTTTGCAATTTCTGAAAATAAGGAAATACAGCACCGAGCAATTGAATAATAATTGAAGCACTAATGTATGGCATTATACCTAATGCGAACACAGCCGCATTTTTAAATGCCCCACCAACAAACAAATCGTAAAGTCCAAACAAAGTATTAGGAGATTGTGATTCTGCAGCTTTAGAAATTAAAGCAGCATTCACTCCGGGTAGTGTGATGTGAGCCCCTACTCTTACTACGATTAATAAAGCCAGTGTAAATAATATTCGCGACCTGAGTTCTTCAATCTTAAAAATGTTTCTGAAACTTTCTACAAATCCACTCATACTACTAAAGCTTTACCTCCAAGTTTCTCAATTTTTTCCTTAGCAGTTTTACTAAATGCATTTGCAGAAACTTCTATTTTCGATTTTAATTCACCATTTCCTAAAATTTTCAAAGGACTGTGTTTATCTTTAAGTATTTTCTCATTGAAAAAATACTCCAAATTTAAATCCACTTCTTTGATTTTTCCATCATCTATTAATTGCTGAAGATCACCTACATTCAGAATACTGTATTCAATTCTATTAATATTCTTAAAACCAAACTTTGGAATTCTTCTTTGCAGAGGCATTTGTCCTCCCTCAAACCAGGCTCTGTTCTTATAACCTGCTCTTGATTTAGCTCCTTTATGACCTTTTGTAGATGTTCCGCCATATCCAGAACCCTGACCTCTACCGATTCTTTTTTTCTTTTTTCGTGAACCTTTAGCGTATTTTAAATTGCTAAGTATATCCATCAATAATTTATTTTTGCATTTGAGTTATTTGGAAAATCAATTTCAATATTATTTACTTACTTCAATTTTTTAAACAAGATAAAATAAAATTCCTTTGCCCGCTTTCGAGGGCAAAGGAATTTTTTTGATATTAACTAAAGAGCTTATGGTAAATGAACATTTAAATAAATGCTTGCAATTCCGAATCCAATCATTGTTCTGTCAGCACCTGTTAAAGTAACAGATGTTGGTCCACCTGTTGTTTCAAGCTCAGGAGCGGTGTAGCTTCTGATTCCGAGTGTATACTTACCACCGAGAGACATACCTTCGGTGAAGTACCAATCAAATCCGACTCCGAGTCCACCACCAAACGCACTACCTTTATTGGTAGTAGTATATGTTGTGCCGCCTGATGTTGATTCAACTTCAGAATTAAACATACCAAAATTAGCATTCAAACCAATATATGGAGCTATGCTGTATAATGGTTTAAATTGATACATTCCATCCAAAGAAATACCATAAGTCGTTGTTGTTGTTTCTGCACTACCCCCGGTGTATGAAGCACTTGTTTTGTCCATTCCAAAATTAACTCCACCCATTAATGAAAACTGAGGTGAAAAATAATATCTGTAACCGGCACCATATAAAGTACCCGAACTTAAGCTAGTAGTATCTGTGTATGAAGAAGAATTACCGGCAAATACTTGCCCTAATGAACCAGATACAAAAGGTGAATACATAAATACTAATGAATGAGCACCTTTTCTAAGTTCAGGTTTTACTCCATCATAATTTTTGTTAACTTGTGCAAATGATACGCTAGTTACAAAAAGAACTAAAACTAATGTTGCAAATAGTTTTTTAAATGTTGACATTTTGTTTCCTTTCATTTTATTTAACAGAAGATGTTTAAGCATTAAATTTTTAAATTTTGGTTTATTAAATTTTATGATACTTTATTATACCATAAACTTTTCCTTTCTTTAAGTTAATATAATAACTTTAAGAAATTTTATTTTAGTTATATTACTTCAACTTTAATTAAATGTTTCACATTTTCGATCATACCCCTGATCTGAGGTGTATCTTTTTTAGTTACCGAATAATTAGGTCTTCCTAAACCTAAAGCTTTAATTGTTAATTTTTGCTTTTTCAATCTGTCTATTACACTTTTAGTTTGCGTTATTCTTAACATTTTACTCATCGTACTCATTAATATTAATTAATTTGAAAACAACTCTTGATAACTTATTCCTCTTTTTTCAGCTACCATCTTTGCATCTGATATGCTTTCCAGTCCTTTTATTGTAGCTTTTACAACATTATGAGGATTAGATGAACCTAATAATTTCGTTAGAATGTCCTGAATTCCCGCTGCTTCTAACACCGCTCTAACTCCCCCACCAGCAATAATCCCGGTTCCGGGAGACGCTGGTTTTAACATAACCTTCGCTGCTCCATATTTCCCTATAATTTCATGTGGTATAGTTCCTTTTACAATCGGAATCTTTATTATACTCTTTCTTGCGTCTTCAACACTTTTTTTAATCGCATCTGTAACTTCATTTGCTTTTCCCAATCCGATACCTACATTTCCTTTTCCATCACCTACTACACTTACTGCACTAAAACTAAATCTACGACCACCTTTTACAACTTTAGCAACCCTACCTATGTTAACGAGCTTTTCTTTAAGTTCTAATTCTCCAGCTCTAATATAACTCTTTGACATTGTCTAAATTTAATAAAAAAAATACATAATAAAAACAAATTTTTCTTTACAGTTCTCAGGGGAGGATTCGAACCTCCACTAACGGCTCCAAAGGCCGGTGTCCTGCCATTAGACCACCCGAGAGTATTGCACAAAATTAATCAAAACGAATTAATATAGCAAATTCATTTAAAATATTAATCCACCTTCTCGGGCAGCGTCTGCAAGAGCTTTCACCCTTCCATGATATAGATAACCGTTCCTATCAAAAACTACTTTACTAAAATTCTTTGCAAGAGCTTTCTCTGCTATTATTTTTCCAACTACTTTACTAGTTTCTATTTTACCTTTGATGTTTTTAAATTTTTCGGAAACATCTTTGTGAGTCGTGGAAACTGATAACAATGTTTTGTAATTTACATCATCAACCAACTGTGCATAAATATTATTAAGACTTCTGAAAACAACCAACCTTGGTCTTTCCTGTGTCCCTTTAACTTTTTTTCTTATTTTCGCTTTAATTCTGTCTCTTCTATTTTTCATTTTTACTTACTTCTCAGAATTCAAATTATTATTCATTATTTAACAGCAGATTTGCCTGCTTTTCTTCTAATAAATTCAGAATCATATTTTACACCTTTACCTTTATAAGGTTCAGGTTTTCTGTATGATCTGATCTTTGCTGCTACTAAACCTACCAATTGATTGTCAATTCCAGATATAACAATCGTATTCGGTGCGGGCACTTCGATGTTGATATCAGCAGGAGGATAAAATACTATCGGATGCGAATATCCAATATTCAAAATTAAATATTTCCCTCTTAGTTCAGCTTTATAACCTATTCCTACTAACTCAAGCTTCTTAGTAAATCCTTTCGTAACACCAATTACCATATTCTTTAAAAGTGATCTATACAGACCATGCAGTGCTTTGTTTTTTTTCTGATCATTTTTTCTCTCAACCAATATTTCATTATCTTTTACACTCACATCAATATCACCTTTAATAGATATTGAAAGCTTTCCCTTCGGACCTACTATTTCAATATTATTAGCATTTTTAGATACTTTAATATCCTTATCAATCGCAACTGGTTGTTTACCTATCCTGCTCATTTATTTTATTGTTTATCCTTTTTCTCTATTAATATAAATTTATTACCATATTTCACAAATAACTTCGCCACCAATTTTAAGACTTCTAGCTTGCTTTTCAGTCATTAATCCTTTTGATGTAGATACAATCGCAGTACCTAATCCGTTTCTCACCCTTGGCAAATCCTCATACTTTACATATCGCCTAATACCTGGTCTGCTTATACGCCTGAGTCCTCCAATAACACTTTTCCCATCATTATATTTTAATCTGACTGATATAAACTTTTTATTATCCGACTCTATCACCTTGTAATCATTAATGAAACTACATTTCTTTAAGATTTCTGAAATAGATACTTTATATTTTGAAGAAGGAACATCGACTGTTTTCTTTTCAGCTTTTAATGCATTTCTTACTCTTGTTAAGTAATCGGCTATTGGGTCTGACATTGACATATTTTAAGAAATCTCCTGATTAAAAATTTTTACCAACTTGATTTTACTATTCCTGGAATTTTTCCTTGCAGGGCAAGTTCACGAAATACTAATCTTGAAACACCAAACTTTCTATAATAACTTCTTGCTCTACCAGTAACGTTACACCTGCTGTGAAGTCTTGTAGGACTACTGTCCCTGGGAAGCTTCGCAAGCGCTTTATAATCACCTTTTTCTTTTAATTCTTTTCTTTTCTGAGAATATTTCTTTACTAATATCTCTCTTCTATTCTGTCGCGCTATTAAAGATTTTCTTGCCATTTATAAATTTTTAATTTAATTGCTTTGTTGTAAAAGGGAGACCAAAACTTCTTAACAATTCAAAAGATTCTTCATCCGATTTTGCCGTTGTAACAAATGTAATATCCATACCACTAATTCTGTTTACGTTATCTACATTAACTTCCGGAAATATTATTTGTTCTTTAATACCTATTGTATAATTTCCACGTCCATCAAAACTTTTGTCAGATAATCCTCTGAAGTCTCTTATCCTTGGTATCGAAACATTTATTAATCTATCTAAAAATTCATACATTCTTGCATTCCGTAATGTTACCCTCACCCCTATATTCATCCCTTCTCTCAATTTAAAATTCGAAACTGATTTCTTAGCTTTCACAACTGTAGGTCTTTGTCCCGTTATTGCCATAATCTCATTAACAGTAACATCTATTAACTTTGGGTCTGCGACTGCAGCTCCTACTCCAACATTGATACAGATTTTTTCTAATTTTGGAACCTGCATTTTGTTTTTATAGTTAAACTTCTTTATCAAATCAGGTACGATTTTGTTTCTAAAGAATTCCAATAATCTAATAGGGATTATTTCTTCTACAAAATCTTTTTCCTTTATCTTTTTCTTTTTATCAGTTTTCTTTTGCCCTTCCTGAACGACTTGTCTTTTTTTTCTTTCTTGCTTTGATTTAGCCATATTTAACTAATTAATATTTCTCCGGACTTTTTACTTAAGCGCATTCTTTTCTGTTTTCCCGTTGTTTCATCTTTAATAACTTCCATTCCTATTCTTGTCGGTTCATTTGTTTTGGGACACATTAATTGAACATTTGATATATTAATAGAAGCTTCTCTTTTAATAATCCCACCCTGGGGATTTTTTTGATTAGGTTTCGTATGTCTATTAATGAGATTTACTCCTTCGACTATAACTCTCCCATTTTTTCTATCAATAAAAAGTATTTTGCCAACAGTTCCCTTTGCGTTACCACTAATAATTTTAACAGTATCGCTTTTCTTAAGTCTGGTTTTTACGAATTTATTTTTTCTTTTTATACCTTTTTTCATTTTCATAATTATATTACCTCTGGTGCTAATGAAATAATTTTCATGAAATGCTTCTCTCTTAACTCTCTTGATACCGGTCCAAAAATTCTTGTTCCTGTCGGTTCGTTTTGATTGTTAATTAATACAGCTGCATTCTCATCAAATTTAATATAGCTACCATCTTTTCTACGAGTTTCTTTAACGGTTCTTACTATAACTGCTCTCGAAACTTCACCTTTTTTAACTGTACCTCCGGGTATAGCTGATTTTACAGTTACTACTATTATATCCCCAACGCTTGCATATCTTCTATCAGAACCCCCGAGCACTCTAATGCATTTTATAGATTTAGCCCCGGAATTATCTGCTACCGTTAAACTTGTTTCTTCCTGAATCATTTTATGTTAAAATATTCTATTACTTGATTATTATTCATTTTTATTTTGCTTTCACTATAACTTCTACTAATCTCCACCTTTTATTTTTACTATAGGGTTTGGTTTCCATAATCTTAACTGTATCTCCAATATTACATTCGTTTTTTTCATCGTGAGCCATAAATTTAGTGGTTTTATTATAATACTTTTTATACATTGGATGTTTAACCCTCTTTTCAACAACAACAGTAATTGATTTCTGCATTTTGTTACTAGTTACTTTACCTACTCTTTCTTTTCTCTTAGCTCTCTTTACTTCAGATACTTGCATTTCACTTTGTTGTTCACTATTTTGGGAATTCATTACTTCTTCGTTCATCTATATATTTATCTAAGATTTATTACTTTATTTCTTTGTTTAAATTTGTATTAATGTCTAAATCACGTTCTTTTAATACAGTCAGTATCTTTGCAATATCTTTTTTTGTATTCGACATCGATTTATAGTTTTCTAATTGTCCAGATGCATGCTGAAACCTGAAATTTTCTAAAGCTTCATAATTATCTTTCAGATTATTTTTCAGATCTTCAGTCGTTAACTCTCTTAATTGAAATATCTTCATTTTAAAATGTATAAAAAAATATTAAGCAATCCTTTTAATAAATTTAGTTTTTATCGGAAGTTTATGAGAAGCTAATCTCATAGCTTCTTGTGCAACCGATAATGAAACTCCATCAACTTCAAACATTATTCTCCCTGGTTTTATTACCGCTACCCAATATTCGGGTGCACCTTTACCTTTTCCCATTCTTGTCTCTGCTGGTTTTTTTGTCACAGGTTTATCCGGGAAAATTCTGATCCATACTTTTCCATCTCTTTTCATATATCTCGTCAAAGCAATTCGAGCAGCTTCAATTTGTCTGTCAGTTATCCAGGCAGCTTCCATCGCTTTTAATCCATAAGAACCGAATGAAACCAGGTAACCCCTTCCGGCTTTTCCTCTTCGATTTCCTTTTTGTGTCTTCCTGAACTTTACCCTTTTGGGCATTAACATGATGTATGTTCTCCGGTGATATTAATTAATAATTGTTCTTTTTTAATTTTTCACCCCGGCATATCCACACTTTCACTCCGATAGTTCCATAAATAGTGTGTGCAGTTACCGAGGAATAATCTATATCTGCCCTTAATGTTTGTAAAGGAATTCTACCCTCTTTATATTGCTCACTCCTTGCTATTTCGACACCACCTAATCTACCACCGCACATAACTTTTATTCCTTTTGCTCCCATTCTCATAGAAGATGTTATTGCTGATTTCATTGCTCTTCTAAATGAAACTCTGCCTGATAATTGATTAGCAATATTATCAGCAACAAGCTGTGCACTTAATTCTGGTTTTTTAATTTCATGCACATTAATTTTTATATCTTTATTTGTAATCTTCTTAATTTCGTTTTCTAACTGAGTAATCTCTTTTCCACTTTTTCCAATTACAAAACCCGGTCTTGATGTAAATATTGTAAGAGTAATTTTCTTAAGAGTCCTTTCGATCGCTACCTTTGCAACTCCGGCTTTCTCCAATCTTTTTTTCATATAACCTCTGATCAGAGCATCTTCTTCTAACTTTTGGGCAAAACTCTTATCATCGTACCAATTAGAATCCCAAGTATTTATAACTCCTAATCTAAATCCTATAGGGTGTGTCTTTTGTCCCAATAATTCTCCTTATATCTAAAATAATTATTAAAATTTATTCCTCTTCAATATTTTCTACAACCAATGTTAAATGTGATGATCTCTTCCTGATTCTGAATGCTCTACCTTGTGGAGCTGGGAGTAATCTTTTCAGAAAAGGTCCCCCGTTAACATAAGCTTCTTTTACTAATACTTCATCCTGATTTATTCTTCCTGTGTCTAATTTGTTCATAAGATTCGAGTAAGCTGATAATAAAGTTTTTTCAATAACTTTTGAAGAATGCTTTTTCGAATGCTTTAATATAGACAACGCTTCATTAACTCGTTTATTTCTAATTAAATCTACAGATAATCTCATTTTTCGAGGAGATGAACCGACATATCTTTTCACTGCTCTTGCTTCCATTTACTTCACTCCTCCTGCTCTTTCCTCTTTTCTCTGTCCAGAGTGAGCTCTAAAAGTTCTCGTATGAGAAAACTCACCTAATTTATGACCGACCATATTTTCTGAAATATAAACTGGTATAAATTTATTGCCGTTATGAACTGCGAAAGTATGACCAATAAATTCAGGAATAATTGTACAAGCTCTCGACCATGTTTTTATAACACGCTTTTGTTTTTGATCATTCAGCTTCTCAACTTTTTCTAACAACTTATAATCTATGTGCGGACCTTTCTTTAATGATCTTGACATTTACTTCTTCCTCTTTTTTACAATAAATTTATCTGAAACATTTTTCTTTTTCCTTGTTTTGTATCCTTTCGCAGGTAATCCCCATGGACTTACCGGGTGCCCACCGCCGGATGCTTTACCTTCACCTCCACCCATCGGATGGTCAACAGGATTCATTGCTACACCTCGTACATGTGGCCTTCTTCCTAACCATCTTGACCTTCCGGCTTTTCCAATACTTATATTTTCATGTTCAATGTTTCCTACAACACCTAAGGTTGCTTTACACTCGCTCTTAATCATTCTCACTTCACCTGATGGTAATTTTACCTGACAATATTTTTTATCTTTTGCAACTATCTGTGCAGAAGCTCCTGCACTTCTTACTAATTGCCCACCCTTACCAGGTTTTAATTCAATATTATGAATAAATGTACCAACAGGGATTGAAGATATTTGCATTGTGTTTCCTGTTTTAATCTCTGCATTGTTAGATGAATGTAAAACTTCACCAACTTTCAAACCATCCGGAGCAACAATATAACTTTTCTCTCCATCTTCATACTGTACTAAAGCAATTCTTGCTGTCCTGTTAGGATCATATTCTATCGCAATAACTTTAGCTTCTTTTGAATTGCTTCTTATAAAATCTATTATTCTATACCTTCTTTTGTGCCCACCGCCTCTATGCCTCGATGTTACTCTTCCATGATTGTTTCTACCACCTGATTTCTTTATTGGCGAAAGAAGAGACTTCTCCGGTTTAGATTTTGTAATCTCTTCAAAAGAAGAAACTGAATAGTATCTCGTAGAAGGTGTTTTAGGTTTTAATTTCCTTAATGCCATTATTAATAAATTTCAGAATATTGCTATAATTTCAAATTTAACAAACAGCAAAATACCATTTTATAAAAATAAAGTCAATATAAGAAGAATTATAAGGAGGTGTTCTTTCTCTACAAATTTTAATAACACTTTATAAAATTCACTATTTCAATTTATGTAAATCATCCGGGTTCATAATAACAGATAAATAATATTAACTAAGTCTTTTTGAGATATGAAAATTAGATTTTATGATTCAAACATCCTATCAACAAGGTCTAATACCTTAATATTATCAGCCTCAGCATTAAAGTTCATAATCAATCTATGTCTCAAAACGGGTTGTGATACTTTTTTGATATCTTCAATTTCTGGAGAAAACCTGCCGTCAAGAATGCAATTTGTTTTAGCACCCAAGATTAAATATTGAGACGCCCGGGGTCCTGCACCCCAGCTTAGATAATCCTTAATAAATTTCGGGGCGTTACCGTTTGAGGGTCTTGTCAGAGAAACTTTATTAACTACATATTCAATTACTTCATCCGCGACCGGAACTTTCCTTACTAAATCCTGAAATTTCATAATCTCGTCTTTAGATAACTTTATATCGATCTTCGGAGAATACATACTTGTTGTCTTCTTGATTACTTCTATCTCCTCATCATATTTCGGATAATCTAACCACAGGTTGAACATGAACCTATCAAGTTGAGCTTCAGGCAGTGGATAGGTTCCTTCCTGTTCGATTGGATTTTGTGTAGCTAATACAAAAAAAGGTTCATCGAGTATATATGGAATACCCGCTGCAGTAACCTTATGCTCCTGCATAGCTTCAAGAAGTGCTGATTGAGTTTTTGGAGGTGTACGGTTTATTTCATCAGCAAGAATCAAATTTGCAAAAATCGGACCTTTAATAAATTTAAATGCTCTGCCACCGTCATGACTGCTTTCAAAAATTTCCGTGCCTGTAATATCTGAAGGCATTAGATCAGGAGTGAATTGTATTCTGCTGAATTTAAGATCTAAAACCTCTGAAAGAGTCTTAACAATTAATGTCTTTGCAAGACCAGGGACTCCAATTAAAAGACAATGACCTCTTGCTAAAATTGAAATTATTATCTGCTCGATGATTTTATGCTGACCAACTATTACTTTTGCAATCTCTTTTTTTAATTCCTCGTATTTCTTGTTTAACTCTTTAACAAGAGTTACATCGGAGGTTTCTTTGAACTGATTATTTGACATAGACTAATTTAAAAATTCTTATTCAGATTATTATCACTCTACTTTCTCTATTACTTCAACACTTCCTAATTGTTTCAAACTATCTTTTATTTCTTTTGTATTACCTGCTATTGAAACGATCAATTTATCAGGATGTAAATATTTATCTGCTGCTGAATGTACGTCTTCTATGCTTAAAGCATTTACTTTTGATACATAATTATCATAGTAATCACTTTCAATATCGTATAATTTTAAATTAATAACTCTCGTAGCAATAGCATTCGGTGTTTCGAGTCTTAGAGGAAAATTCCCGGAAATATAACTTTTCACATTAGACAATTCATCTTCTGTAACTTTTTCCTGTTTTATTTTTTTTAATTCTTTGAAAATCTCATTTACGGCATTTAAAGTATTCTTATTTTTAACATCTGTCTCAACTGAAAAATCCCCATTATACTTTCTCCAATTAAAAATTGATCTTGCACCATACGTATAACCATGAACTTCCCTAAGATTTTTATTAATCCTGGATGTAAAATATCCGCCAAGTAATGTATTCATAACTAAAACTGATATAAAATCAGGATTGCTTCTGTTTATTCCTAAATGCCCTAAATGAATATCTGATTGAACTGCTCCTTTTTTTTCAATAAGATAAACCTTCGTTTCATCGTCCATTGAAATGTGCGGTATGTTTAATTCTTCGATCTTTTTGGATTTCCAACCACTAAAATTCTTTTGAACAAATCCTTCAGCTTCATTAACTTCTATGTCGCCAACGAAAGCTATAATTAAATTATTCGGTGCATATTCCGTATTATAAAAACTTCTAAAATCATCCCTGCTTAATTTGTTAATCGAGCTCTCAATACCTTCCACAGGATTTGAGTAAGGAGTATCTTTGTATACTTTTTTATTAAAAGTTTTGCTTGCCAGATAATCGCCTTCATCTAAATATGATAGAAGTGAATTTATTCTTTGCTGTTTTGCTCTTTGAATTTCCTCTTCAGCAAAAATAGAATTAAGAATAATATCACTTGTGATATGAAAAATTCTGTCAAAATGCTTTTTCAGAGAGTATGAAGAAATATAACTTGCATCATAATCACATCCCGATGACAAAACTGCACCATGATAATCTACTTCCTCAGCTATCTGTGAAGCATTCATTGATGTTGTTCCTTTAGTCAACAATTCCGCAGTCAGTGAAGCTAAACCAGTTTTATTACTGCCAAAAAATGAATCATAACTTGAACCACTTTTAAATACTAACCTGCATGTTACAAGAGGTATACGTTTATCCTGAACAACAAGAATCGTAATACCATTTTTTGTAACAGACTCGTGATACTTTGGAAATTTTACATCTTTTGGTTTTCCTATTTTTGGTGGTTTTGTACGATCCAATTTTTGTTTAATGTCTTCACTATTTGCCATTAATTCCAATTTTCATTTATAGGAAAATAATTCAAGTTCACTCTTTGGTTTTTATTAAGATATATATTAGATGCGTTGACTATGTTATCTTTTGTTATACTCAAATAATTTAATATTTCAGAGTTTATTCTTTCACAATCATCGTAGAAAGTTTTTATGTGAGAGAACTTCTCTGCCAGCGAAATTATCGAAAGTTTTCTTATATTAAATCTTGCTTCAATTTTATTCTTAATTTTCTGGATCTCATAATCACTAATATTACCTGATTTTATTTCTTCAATTATAATGTCTATTTCATTCTCTATTTCAAAGTTGCTTCTTCCTTTCAATGCTATAGAACTTACGCTGAATAAGCTGACTTTTTCCAAATCATATAAATATGATTCGATATCATTAACAAGTTCTTTTCTATAGACAAGCTCTTTGTAAAAACGAGAGCTTTCTCCATTCGATAATATACCATTGAGAATTTGAATTGCATAGTATGCTCTTGAACCTGGTTTTGGTAGTTTGTAAAACAAAAACTTTCCAGGTAAATGTACATTGTCAAAAATATCATCAGTAATTTCTTCTTCGATATCATCCTCAAAATATTCCTTCCTAAAAACCTTCTCTCCTCTATTTATATCATCATAATATTTTCTAACCAACTTTTCCGTTTCTGTATAATCTATATCACCTACTATAGAAAGGACAGCATTGTTGGGTGTATAAAATTTCTTGAAGAATGCAAATACTTCTATGAGTCTCATATTTTTAATATGCTGCATGTTCCCTATTATTGGTGATTTATAACCACTCCTACTGAATAACCTCTTTGAGCTTTCGGCTTCCAGCGAGCCATACGGGGTGTTATCATACACCTGCAGCTTCTCCTCATATATAACTTCTTTTTGTTTGGTAAAACTTTTTTCGGATAAACTAATATCAAAAAACCTGTTTGAATCCAACCATATTGCAGTTTCTAATTTATTAGAAGGGATTACTATATAATAGCTTGTAGAATCCCACGTTGTATAAGCATTGGACTCACCACCGTTTCTGTTTAAAATTTCATCGAACTCACCACTCTTCAAGAATTTAGAACCTTCAAACATCAAATGTTCTATTAAATGAGCTAAACCTGTTTTATCTTCTTCTTCATCTTTCGAACCTACTTTATAAGTTGTGTTAAGAGCTACCATTGGTATCTCTGATACTCTCGACATTACGACTCTTAATCCATTTGATAGTTCAAATTCTTCAAAGTCAATTCTTGGTATATTAACGCTTACATTTGAATGGCTAAAACCCTTAGAATGCATCACAGTTTAATTCTTTTTAGGTAAATAAGTAATTACAATCTTCTCTTTATTTATAAAATATTCTATAACTGAATCAATCATATCTTTAATGTTAACACTTAAAAATCTTTCTAATTTTTTTTTCACAAAATCTTTTTCTTTGAAGTACATCCAATTAATTAAAGCTTCAAAATTGATGCTCTGGTTTGTTAAATATTTAATATTATGTTCTAACTCAATCGCATTTCTGACTTTTTCAAATTCCCTCTTATTTATCCCTGCTGGAAATCTAAAATGATTGACCTCTTCGTAGATTTCATTCTCAACCTCTTTAAGGTCTGTTCCCGGGAAAGTCATTGCATCAATAATAAAAACACCTGCATCTTCAAGCTGGTATTTTAAAGCATTAATTGATTTAACCAGCTTCTTTTCATATACAAGTTTTTTATGAAGCCTGCTGCTTTCATTATTTGCAATAATATTAGAAAAATAATCCAGTGTAAATTCTTCTTCCGAGCCTGCCTTGGGAATAACATAACATATATAGATAGCAGGAAGTGTTATGTTATCATAAAAGGTCAATCGTTTATCTTTGACAAGAGTGTTAATAACATTTTCTGATCTTTGAATACTATTACCTTTTGTGATACCACCAAAATATTTTGATATGAGGTCTTTTGTGATTTCATAATCAATATCACCAGAAATCAATAAAACAGAATTACCGGGAGAATAATATTCGGTGTGAAAACTCACGGCTTCTTCAGTTGTAAAAGATTCTATATCTTTTTCATTCCCTATAACTCCCCACTCATAATTTGTTCTGTTAAATACCTCTTTAAAAATATTTATAAACACTGTTCCATAAGGAGCATTATCCACTCGTGAATGCTTTTCTTCTATTACAACTTTTTTTTGATTTTCAAGATTTTCATTCGAGAGGTCAAGAGATATCATTCTTTCTGATTCCAACCATAATCCGGTCTCTAAATGATTCGTCGGAAGTGAATTAATATAAAAAGTGAAGTCTTGCATCGTTCCTGCATTACAAAATCCTCCTGCATTTTGAATTATAGCAAAATGTTCATTTTTTTTAACGTTCTTTGATCCCTGAAACATTAAATGCTCGAAAAGATGAGCTATCCCTTTTTTATTCTCTGGTTCATCTTTTGAACCAATCTTGTAACCTACTAAAATATTAATTAACGGTTTGCTGTTATCTTTATGGAGAATACAATGAAGGTTATTCCGTAAATCAAATTCTTCAAATTCTAAATTTCTTATGAATGGAGTATCGCTTTTGCTCACTTTAAAAGTTTCTTTAAATAGTACCCCCGTTAGAGGAATTTTTTAATTGAAATTATTCTTACTCTTCAAACAAGGGTTACAAAGTAAATTTTTTGAATTTAAAATACAGTGGATAAATTTTTTGGATCTGTTAAATAAATGAAATATAATTGGTACAGATGTAGGACAGTTTGTAATCTGTCCAAAATAATTATCGAAGTCGAACTTTTAAGATACAATAACGTATTGATTTATATGAATCTGCTATTTTCATAATAGAACTTATTATTACTTTCAATTGTTTAAATTGAAGAAAGTGAAATTTTTATTTGAAGATAGTTCTTAAGAATCCATTTTTACTTGAATTTATCTTTAATTTTGAATTACTTAAACAAATGTAAAATGTAAAATGTAAAAACATGCTTAAGTTAAAAAATTATTCAGCAATAGCTTTCCTCTTTTTCTTCATTGGGTTTTCGATAACCGTTAATAATACATTTGCTCAATTCGGGAAGAACAAAGTTCAGTACAAAGTATTTGATTGGAAATACATTCAAACAAAGCATTTTGATATATACTTCACTCAGGGAGGAAAAGACATCGCAGAATTTACTGCGATAGCTGCTGAAAGTTCGCTTGTGTCGCTGTCGAATAATCTCGATTACCACATTTCCAACAGGGTCCCTATCATAGTATTTAACTCTCATAATGAATTTCAGCAGAATAACGTTATAGATGAATATCTTCCCGAAGGTGTCGGTGGAGTTACCGAGCTTTTTAAAAATAGAATTGTTATACCATTCGAAGGTAAATACGAATCATTCCGGCATGTTATTCACCATGAGCTTTTACATGCTTTTATGAACGACATGTTTTACGGAGGTAATCTCCAGAACATTGTCTCAAAAAATATCACTCTCATATTTCCAACATGGTTTTCAGAAGGAATGGCTGAAGTCCAGAGCTTATACGGACTCGATAAAGCAACAGATATGTTTATGAGAGATGCTGTAATAAGTGAATATTTGCCTCCGCTTGAATACATTGGGGGTTATCTTTCTTATAGAGCAGGACAAAGTTTCTTCGCATTCCTCGCCGATTATTATGGTGAAGATAAAATTGGCGAACTAATGAATAACATAAAAGGTTTGGGTGATATAGATGCAGCCTTTAGTGAAACTTATAAACTCGATATAGAGAAATTATCAGAGAAGTGGCACAAAGAACTTAAGAAAATGTACTGGCCCGAAATTATAACCAGGGAAGATATTACAGATTTCGCAAAAAAGCTAACCGACCATACTGAAGACGGCGGCTTCTATAATGTTTCTCCCGTAATTTCTCCCAAAGGTGATGTCTTTGCATTCATTTCAAACAGGGATGATTTGTTCGATGTCTTTATTGCAGACGCTAACACCGGTAAAATAATTGATAAAGTAATTGAGGGAAACACCTCGAGTAATTTTGAAGAACTGCAAGTTTTAACACCAGGCTTATCTTGGTCTCCTGACGGTAGAAAACTTGCTATCAGTGTAAAAGCAGGTGATAAAGATGCAATATTTATTATTAACGTCAGGTCTGGTAATAAGAGACAACTTCCAGTTGAATTAAATTCAATTTCGTCTGTGAGCTGGTCTCCAACAAATAACAAACTTGCATTCGTTGGTACCAACACCAAACAATCTGATATTTATACTTACGACATCAGCTTTGGTATACTCGAAAATTTAACTAACGATATCTTTTCAGATTTAACACCTAAGTGGTCACCCGATGGAAAGAGCATTTACTTTTCTTCTGACAGGGATAATTATACAGACCGTAACATGATTCCCGCTGATTTTAAAATATACAATTATGATTATTCAGGGAATGATATTTACGAGGTAGATGTATCTTCAAAAGAAATAAACAGGATAACTGCTATCGAAAACTCAAATCAAAATTATGTTCAATTCAGCCCGGACGGGAAAAAGATGATTTACATATCGGATGTAAATGGTATTAGCAACATTTATGTACGTGAAACAGATTCTAACGGCATAGTACAAAATAAACCGATTACAAATTCTCTAAATCCAATTGACCAGATTTCCCTATCGAAAGACGGGAAGAAATTGTTATTTGTCTCTTTAAACGAGGGCGGATACGATATTTTTTCCATGGTAAATCCTCTCGAAAGAAACCTTGATGTTGATGTACTCGAACCAACTGAATTTGTCAAAAATAGATTCGAACTCGAAAGTAAGTTCGGTAAGATTAACATTAAAAATCAGGATGATAAATCCACAAACGATTCTTTGTTATCAGATACCGATTCATTGATTGTTAACGATTCATTGTCTTTTGCTCAAAAAGATTCCATCGATGTTAAGGAAACTTCAGACACACTTAATCTATATGGTAATGATATTAAAATAAGTTTTAACAAAGATAAAACGAATAATTCTAAAGATAAAGTATCCACCGATTCTTTATATAATAACAATGAGAATTTCAAGATTTCTGAAAATACAAACTCTGACGGTTCATTTAAGATCAAGAATTATAAAGTAAAATTTTCACCCGATCTCGTTTACGGTAATGCAAATTATTCCAGCTTTTATGGTGTACAGGGAGTTGCACAGATTGCTCTGAGTGATATGCTCGGCAACCATAGAATTTATATTTTGACATCTATGGTTATCGATTTAAAGAACAGTGATTACGCCCTGGCTTATTACTATCTCCCAAAAAGAATCGACTACGGGTTCGAACTCTTTCATACTGCAAGATTTCTTTATTATGATAAAGACTTCGGTTTGGGCGACCAGCTTTACCGCTATAGAACCTTCGGCGGAAATATCATAGCTTCTTATCCATTCTCAAAATTCAAAAGAGTAGATGCTGATTTTACTGTAATGCACGTATCACAGGAAAACCTCGATAACAATAATATGCCAATCGAAAGGAGTACATTCATAGTTCCTTCCCTGAACTTTGTCCATGACAATACACTTTGGGGATACACATCTCCGATAAAAGGTACAAGGTACAATTTAACAGGAATGGTTTCTCCTAAACTGGGAGAGAATGGTGTCGGGTTTACAGCTTTACTCGGTGACTTCAGAACATATTACAAGATAGCTGATGATTACAGCTTTGCAATGAGATTTGCCGGCGGTGCAAGTTTCGGTCCTAATCCTATTCGCTTCTATATAGGCGGTACAGAAAACTGGATTAACTGGGATTTCGAACACAATAACATCCCTATCAGCAACATCGAAGAATTTGCTTTCTCTACACCGGGACTGCCTTTAAGAGGATTTAATTATGACAGGCTGTTCGGTTCTAAGTATGCACTCACAAATTTCGAATTGAGATTCCCCCTTTTAAAATACCTTATCTTTGGTGCGTTACCTCTCGGATTTCAAAACATACAGGGTGTTGCTTTTGTCGACGCTGGAACTGCATGGAGTAATAATGATGCTCTTAAACTATTCACACGTGAAAACGGCTACTTCGAGTCTAAAGACCTCCTGCTCGGTATGGGTCTTGGGACACGAATTATTTTACTCAACATCCCGTTCAAATTCGATGTCGCATGGAACTATAACTTTCACAAGTTCTCGAAACCAAAATACTATATTTCACTCGGTCTGGACTTTTAATATATAAACAAACCGGTGGCATGGTTTGAATCCGTGCCACCGTTCCAAAAAAATTCATAACTTTTACTATATCCTGCGCCTGTCAGATTATATGTTTAAATAAAAAAGACTCCGAAACATGTAGTTGGGGTTCAAAATATTGAACCCCTACACATTGCCTTTTAATAAACTTACTTCTCAAATCAAAAATCCCTGCCCGACGCAGGCGGGAATGACTATTACAAAAAATAACTTTGTGCCTTAGTAGCAAACACATTTCCTAAAACTTATACATAAAAAAATACCTCCATGAATTTTCACAGAGGTATTCTGTATAAAAATATACGTAATAATATACGGTTCAGCTTACTTAATTTCCCACGAGGACGTACCCTTAAATAAATTATCTACATTTAAATCATCTGATTTCTTTTTTGCATTTGCAATCTGCTCTTCTAATTCACTTTCGTATGTAGCTCTTTCTATATCCAGGAAAACACCGACCGGCATTGGCAACGATGGATTTTCGCTGAACTCACTCAAAATAAATGCAAGCTCCTTATTCTTTTCATCATATACAAGCAGGTCGTCTATACTATGTTTACCATTAGTTAAATCTACAACAATCGGTTTCCATCCATCTAATTTTATTCCCTTATCATTATTCTTTCCAAATACGAGCGGTTTGTTATGTTCAAGATACAGCACATTATCATCTTTGGTTTCTTTATTAGTATATAGTGCGTATGCACCATCATTAAAAATATTGCAGTTTTGCAGAACTTCAAGGAACGATGTTCCCTTATGTTCATGAGTTCGTTTAATCATCCCCATAAGATGCTTGGGATCACGATCGATTGACTTTGCAATAAATGTTCCTTCCGCTCCTAATGCTAATGATACAGGATTAACAGGATATTCAATAGTACCAAGAGGTGATGATTTCGTTAATTGTCCATGTACAGAAGTTGGTGAATACTGTCCCTTGGTTAAAGCATAAATCCTGTTATTAAAAAGCATTATATTAATATCAATATTCCTTCTCAATGTATGAAGAAAATGATTCCCTCCAATGCTCAGGCAGTCACCATCACCGGTTGGAACCCATACCGACAATTCTGGATTTGCAACTTTAACACCCGATGCAATTACGGCGGCTCTACCGTGAATCGTATGATAACCATACGTATCCATATAGTATGGAAAACGACTCGAACATCCTATACCTGCAACAAACACTATATTTTCTTTCTTTATACCAAGATTCGGAAGTGTTCTTTGAACCTGTGCTAATACAGAATAATCTCCACACCCTGAGCACCATCTAACATCCTGGTCAGAAGCGAAATCCTTCGGAGTATATTCGGATACTTTAACTTTTTCTAAAGTGTCATTATTTTTTAATTCACTCATTTTATTTATCTTTAGTTTTTAATAACTCTTCAATTTTATTTTCTATTTCACTTGCTTTAAAAGGCAAGCCTTTCACTTTACTAAACGGGATCGAATCCACCAGATACTCAATCGCTATCAATTTAGTTAGCTGCCCAAGATTCATTTCAGGTATAAGTATTTTCTTGAAATTCTTTAATACTTCACCGGTATTTTTTGGCATAGGGTTTAAATATTTTAAATGCGCATGTGATACTTTTTTCCCCTTTGCCTTTAGGTTTTCAACAGCGGAAGCGATTGCACCGTAAGTACTACCCCATCCAAGTACAAGAAGATTTCCCGACTTTTCACCGGTTACTTCCAGATCAGGGATGTCATTAGCGATGTTCCTGATCTTTTTTGCTCTCAACTTTGTCATGACATGGTGATTCTCCGGATCATAACTAACATTACCTGTAATATTTTGCTTTTCAAGTCCGCCAATTCTATGTTCGAGACCTTTTGTACCGGGCTTTACCCACGGTCTGGCAAAAAATTCATCTCTTGAATAAGGTTGAAATCCTTCAGGATCAGTTTTGAAAACTGCGGTTATATTGGGCATTTCAGAAAGTTGCTTAACTTTCCAGGGTTCCGATCCCATCCCAATGTATCCATCGGATAATAGTATTACAGGTGTCATATATTTAACAGCTATCCTTGCACTTTCAAAAACCATGTCAAAACAATCTGCCGGGGTAGAAGCAGCTAAAACCGGCACCGGACACTCGCCGTTTCTTCCATACATTGCTTGAAGCAGATCTGCTTGCTCCATCTTTGTTGGCAATCCTGTCGATGGTCCTCCTCTTTGCACGTTTACAATTACCAAAGGAAGTTCGGAAATTACCGCTAATCCAATACCCTCAGTTTTTAAAGCTAAACCAGGACCACTCGTCGATGTTACCCCAAGAGAACCCGCGAATGATGCGCCTATTGCTGTTGTTATACCCGCAATCTCATCCTCAGCCTGGAATGTCTTAACGCCATACTTCCTGTAACCTGATAGATATTGTAAAATTTCTGAAGCAGGTGTAATCGGATAGCTGCCAAGAAACAACTGTAAACCGCTCTTCTCCGCAGCAGCCACGAGTCCCAAAGCAACTGCTTCATTACCGCTTATAGTTCTATAAGTACCAGTTGATAACTCCGCCGGTTTAACTTCATAACGCGTTGTAAAAATCTCTGTAACATCTCCATAATAGAATCCTGCCTTTAACACGCGCGTATTTGCTTCAACTAACTCCGGCTTTGATTTGAATTTTTCCTGAATCCAGTTAAACGTATGTTCGGGAGACCTGCTGTATAACCAGTAGACTACACCGAGTGCAAAAAAGTTTTTACATTTCTCAGCAACTTTTATTGAAAGACCAATGTCTTTTATTACTTCTACCGTCGATTTAGTTATTGGAATAGCATGAACAGAATATTCTTGTAATGATCCATCCTCGAGCGGATTATTTTCATAACCAGCAAGTCTTAAATTTTTACTGTCGAATGAATCAGTATTAGCAATGATAATTCCACCTTTTTTAAGATCATTTAAATTAGTTTTTAAAGCTGCTGGATTCATCGCAACTAAAACATCCATTTCATCTCCAGGTGTATGAATATCTCTACTCGAAAAATGAACCTGAAATCCACTAACACCATATAATGTACCGGCAGGTGCTCTGATTTCAGCTGGATAATTCGGTAGAGTTTCAAGGTCATTTCCATAAGTAGCAATTGTATCAGTAAATTGTGTCCCCGTAAGCTGCATCCCATCTCCGGAATCACCCGCAAATCTTATCGTTACATCAGCTACGGATTTTACCTTAGGTTTGAAATTTGAGGAATTATTTGACACATTTACTTTCAAAGGTAAAACAGATTTATCTTCTTCCATGATTAATTATTTAATATCAAAAATGATTTAATTTAAAAAATAATTTTAAAAAATAGTATGTCTATACATGAAATTATAAACGTTACTAAACCAAAAATACAAAACATTTTTTTTCAATAAAAAAATCCACTCTCACATTATGAGAATGGATAAAAAATTTTTGTATAAAATAATTTGTTACTTACTATCACTCTTTTCTTCAGTAGTCTTGGAAGATTCTTTTGATGATTCCTGCAAATCTTCTTTGACAACATTCACTTTTAACTTAGCAGATACTTCTTTATGAAGTTTTATGTCAACCAGATGTTCACCTATAGTCTTTATGGGATCATTTAAAATAATCTTTCTTTTCTCAATTGTATCGAAACCTTTTCCACTAAGACTGTCATATATCATTTGTGAAGTCACCGAACCAAATACTTTATCTTCTTCACCAGTCTTAACAGAGATATTTACAACTTCTTCTTCCAATTTCGAAGCAATTTTTTTTGCAGCATCAATTTCCTTGCTGGTTTTTCTGCTTTGCTGCCTATTTATTTCTTCGAACGTCTTTAAATTAGATTTATTGGCTATGTAAGCAATACCATTCGGTATTAAATAATTTCTTGCATATCCTTCCTTGACCTCTTTTATATCACCAGCATAACCAAGAGTTTCAAAGTCTTTACGCAAAATAATTTTCATAATGTTATCAATTATAAATATAATAAAAGGGTGGTAACTTTTCTTTATCCACCCTAACAACTTTATTTATGTAAATAGATTATTCTTTTTTTATTAATTCAGAATCTTCTGGGGATAGTAAGGAATCAAAATTGTCATTTGAAAGACTTGAATCTTCAATCTTGGTATCTGATTCTTCAGTGTTTGAATCTGAATCATGTGTTGACATCTTCTTATTTAAAAATTGAATTCTCCTTGCTTTCACCTCAACGATAGTTCTGTTAGTTCCATCTTCAGTTTTAAAGGTCCTACTTTGAAGTTCACCATCTACCAGAACGGCATTCCCTTTTCTTAATTTATCTCTACAACTTTCTGCTAAACGATTCCACGCCACAATTCCTACATAACATACATCCTCTTTCCACTCGTCATTTTTATCTCTAAATCTTCTGTTACTTGCAACTGAAAAATTAACGACTGGTGTTCCATTTGTTGTTTGTCTAAAAATCGGATCTTTAGTCAGATTTCCGGCAATAATTACAGAATTTAATTCGGGCATCTTAAATTCAGCCATGTTTTACCTCCAGGTGTTTATGTTAATGGTTAATTAAATTATAATAACATTTACAAAAAATCAGTCTTGATTAATTTTCTCTTCTGCTTTTTCCGGAATATCTTTTTTTCCAACTTCAACATTCTCACCCTTTGAAGATTCCTTGTCCCTATTTAATTTTTCTTCGGGTATCTTTGACTCAAATTCTTTCCTATCAGCTTCTTTCTTTTCAGCTTCTTTTTTCTCAGCTTCTTTCTTTTCAGCTTCGTACTTAGCGATCATTAAAGCTTTCTTTTTAAGATATTCTTCTTTTTCTTTTATCGTTTTCTTACTCATATAAACAGTAAGATAACGCAAGACATTTTCGTCAAGTTTATATACTCTTTCTAATTTGGAAATATAATCTGGATTTGAAATTATTTCGAAACAAATGTAAAAACCATTCTGTTTTTTATTAATCGGATACGCTAATCTTTTCCTGCCGATTTTTTCTATGTTCTTAATTTCAACACCATTCTTCTTTAGAAGGGATTCATACTTTATAATAATATCTTCGATGATATTATCTTCTAAATTGCCGTCAACAATAATATAAGTTTCGTAATTTTTATTTACCAATCTATGATAATTTTTAATTTTACATGTATCTATTCAAAGATGTTAAAAATATAATGATTAATTAAAATAATCAAGATAATAACATTATTTAGACGTCTTATAAATTTAACATTTAAATGTTGAACTCAAATTTAAATTATGCTCATCCTGCATTTGTAATCTGAGTATAAGGTAATATCAACAAAGAATAAACAACACGATTAAAAAACAAACTGTGTTAACATAAAAACGCTGATAAAAATCAGCGTTCAAATTGTGCGGGAAGAGGGACTTGAACCCTCACACCTACGCGGCGCCACCCCCTCAAGATGGTGCGTCTACCAGTTCCGCCATTCCCGCAAAGGGTTTCAAATTTAATGATTCTTATTTTTGAATAAAAGTGATTTAATACTGCGGGTAGAAATTTTTAAATATTATGTATTAATTTCTTTTCTAATACTATATGCAAATTGTAATTGTGCTTTGGCTATTTTGGGATTACCCGGATCTCCATTAATTGAAACCAAATAGCATGCTAATTGAGACAGTTCCCAATCTTTAAACAATCCACTTTCATCATAACGATAAACAATTTTGAAATTATGCTTTACAGGTATATCCAATGCCATGCATGCTCTTTCAGCCGTCAGCACGATATGTTCAAATTCATTAAAGTCATCGATGTCAAGTACTTCCATGAGATCGCTTGCATAGAAATTACATCTATTGTTAACAGCATCATGTAAGAGTTCAGATAATTTTAAATCTTCCAAATGATCGTATACTATCAGCATTGTAAAATTTATTTATGGATTTAATTCCTGATACTTTGTAATTCTTTAAATAAAGAAATTTCTTTTTCTTTTAAATTTTCTGGTAACCTGATGTTTATCTTTATAAACAAATCACCGAATTCTTTAGAACTACCATATTTCGGCATTCCCATTTTGGGAAGTTTTAAAACTTTACCGTTCGGTGTTCCTCTTGGAATATTCAATTTGATTGTACCCTTTAAAGTTCTAAATTCTTGTTTACCTCCAAGTATCACTGTATAAAGATCAACATCTAAATTTGTATAAAGGTCGTCACCTTTTCTCTCATAATTTGAACTGTTCATCACCTTAATTGTTAAAAGTAAATCACCGGCAGGTCCTCCGTTTATTCCGGGAGCACCTTTTCCTGCTAATTTTAAGACCTGCCCGTTTTTAATTCCGGGTTTAATATTTAATTTTATTGATTGTCCGTCGAGCTTAAAAATTCTTGCTGAACCTCTATAAGCTTCTTCCATTGAAACGTTCATCTCGGCGGTGAAGTCCTGTCCCTTAAATCTTGATACTCTGCTCCTTCGTCTACTGCTTCCCCTTCCGGATGCTTGCCCGAATATTGATTCAAAAAAATCAGAGAATCCCGAACCTCCGAACATTTCATTCGGGTCTCCTTCAAAATGATAATACGTCTCTCCTCCGCCTGTCCCACCTTGAGTATATCTTGACCAATCAAATCCTGATGCATCTCCACCGGATTGTTGATAATATTTCCAGTTTTCTCCTAGTTCATTATACTTCTTTCTTTTTTCGGAATCACTAAGTACTTCATACGCTTCGTTAACTTCTTTAAATTTTTCCTCAGCAACTTTATCGCCCTTTGTTTTGTCCGGATGATACTTTACAGCTAATTTTCTGAAAGCTGTTTTTATTTCATCTTCACTTGCTTTTTTATCAACACCAAGTATTTTATAATAGTCTTTGTATTCCATTCTTTACGTATTACTCAAAACAAATTTATAAATAATATAAAAAAAATTAAGTTTAAAAAATTTTGCACAGAAATTAACATCATGGATACAGTTTTCAAATCAATCCATTATGTTTAAAGCTATAAAAATCATTTTTTGTAACAATAATATGATCCATTAATTCTATTCCCATTATTTTACCTGCTTCGGAAATTCTTTTAGTGATTTTTATATCATCCTCTGATGGTTCAGTATCCCCGGAGGGATGGTTATGAGCAATCATTATTTGAGCGGCATGCTTTCTTATTGCAGATTTAAATGTCTCGCGCGGATGTACAAGACTTGCACTCACTGTTCCTTTTGAAATTTGATCGATACCTATAAGTTTGTTCCTTACATCAAAAGAGAGAACATAAAAATTCTCTATCGAAGTATCCTCCATTTTTGCTCTTATGAGTTTAACTGCATCTTCAGGACTTGTCACAGGTTTTTCTTTCTGCTTGGTGTTTTCTTTTTCTGTATCTTCAGTTTTATATCTTTTTGCAATTTCAAAACATGCAATTAATTGAGATGCTTTTGCAATCCCTACTCCTCTTATCTTAATAAGGTCTTCAAAAGATGATTCCAGAATCCCACTTAAAGTACCAAATTGCGATAGAAGTTTTTGTGCAGTCACTATAACATTTTCACCCTTTACTCCCGACCTTAATATTATTGCTAACAATTCTGTATCGGGCAGTTCATGAGCTCCATGTTTTTGTAATCTCTCACGAGGACGCTGCTCACTTGGAAAATCACTTATAGTAAATGATTTACTTTTTGATGAATAGCTGATTGATTTATTCTTCTTCGGCATATTTAATATATTTACTTCCTTCCTTTTTTTGTTTCATCTGTTTTGATGTGTAAATCTCTCTGCGGGAACGGTATCTGTATCTTTTTTTCTCTAAATTTATTATCTATTAAAAATCTCATATCACTTTTGGTATTTTCAATAAAAAAATTGTTTTTACTCCAAAAATACAGTTGAAAATCAAGTGATGAATTACCGAAATCAATGAACCTTACGAATGGTTTCGGAGTGTCTTCTACTTCGGTATGTTCTGCAGCACACTCTAATAAAACTTCCCGAACCAGTTCAACGTCGGAACCATACGCTACCCCAACATCTAAATGAAACCTTGTTTTTCTTTTTGTATGACTCCAATTGATAACTCTTTCCGAGGTAAACTTTGAATTTGGTATTATAGTAATAATATCATCCCGTGTTAAAACTTTAGATGTTCTTAAGCCAATTTCTTTCACTCTGCCGACAAAACCTTCGACTTCAATCACATCATTAACCTGGATAGTACTTTCAAAAAGAATTACAACTCCCGAAATAAAATCCTGAAAAACATTTTGAAGACCAAGCCCAAGCCCTACTAATAAAGCTGCTGAACCTGCTATTAAAAGCGTAAGTCTTATTCCGATACTTTCCAGTGCAATTGCTATTGCAATAATCCATACGAGATATTTAATCATCTGAAATATTGCAAATCTTTTGCCTACATTAATGTGTTTCTTTTCAACCAACCTGTCGAAGATCTTCTTAATTACCCAGAGAATAAGCAACGTAATGATTATAACAAGTACTACAAACAAAACGTGATACAGAATTAAGCTATAATCTCCGATCTGTATAATCTTATATTCTAAAATTTCTTTAATATCCATTATGCAAATTGATTTGTAGAGGAAAACATTGAAAAGTAAATAATACAACATTATAAATAAATATTGTAGGATAATTTTATAGAATAGGAAAAAAAAGAATTGACATTTATTAGTCGGGGTGAGTGGACTCGAACCACCGGCCTCACGCCCCCCAGACGTGCGATCTAACCAACTGATCTACACCCCGATTCTAATGTTGAATTTTACCTGCCTGATGCAGGAATGTTAAATCTTAAATTAGATTAATATTTCAAATTAAATCATTTTGTTTAAATAAGTAATACCTCATAAATCAATCTACTTTTACAACTTTAATATTCATGAATTCACAATAATCAGCCGATGTTATCGGGGCTCCTTGTTTTAATAAAAGTTCGAAGAAAATTGGAATGACACCGTTATTATTCTGGAGGACATAACTTAACCCGGTTACTTGATACTGATAACCAGAACTATTTGAAAGACTATCACGACCTTGAAACTCAGTCCAAACGGAATCCTGGAAATTTATTCCCGTATTTCCCATAGCGTTCATTGTGTTACTTTGAGTTGTTCTGTATGTAAAAGTAACTTTAATTGTATTGATAGTCGGATCGGTTAGATTATAAAGGTTATATTCTCTATGAAAACCTCCAACAACAGGATCATTTATATCACATCTTAAATTACCCACACTAAGTAAAACAACTTCTTCTACTGGTTCAGATGTATCACAAGAACAGACAGCCAACGTTAGTATTAATAATATAAGAATTTGTTTCATTAGCTTGGTTTACATTAATTAAAAATATTAATTGAACAATCTCTAACTTTGCTAACTATAAAATATGAATTAGTGTTTCTTTAAAACAAATTCAAATAAACTTATACAAGTTCAAAAACTATTTCAATTCAATAAAATTTTAATCAATTTATAATATCTTGTCATACTCAATGCACTTCGAAACATTTAAGTTTCTTCATTTTTCTTTTTTGATAAGCATTCGTCAATCCATAAATTATATTTAAAGTTTTGATCTTCTTTCCATTTACCCGGAAAATACTTATGGTATAACTTTAGCAACCTTTCCCTGTCGTCTAATCCATCGTTTCTAACTTTGATTGTTTTCAATAAATCTACTACCAGATCAACACCATCCTTCTCTCGAATTACTGATGCATCATATTCTATCCCGAGTCTGTCAATTACAGCATATCTTAAATATCTCGGATGCTGCCCAATACCGATTATAATTCGGTCTCCGGGTTTGTAATCAAGACTCTCGTTAAGATAAACTCTTTCGGATAAAGCTTTTTTAATTTTATTTTCAGATTTGTAACTGGAATAATCTCCCAAAAAGCATTTGAAACAAATTTCCTGCACCTCATCTGTCAGTTTTCTATTCTTTATAAATTTTTTCGCTATTTTGTAATTCGAGCACGAAAAACAGGTTTCAATAAATAATTCCAGAGGAGAAATTTTAAAAATCATTACTTTATTACATATATATTTCTTTGTTCATTTTATTATATAGACCAGTTCGCATAATTTTTACAATACTTAATTATTTTCCAGTGAGTCTATTTTATGCAATGCCGTTTCATCATCGGGTTCTATCTTAAGTACATTTTTGTATTGCTCTATTGCTTTCTCTTTATTACCCTTTTTTAAAAAAATTCCTGCTAAACCATTATAAGCATTTATATTCTTTTCATCTTCTTCAATCGCTCTTCTCAAATACTTCTCGGCATTGTCAAGGTCACCAAGTCCTTCATAGCATAATGCAATGTTATTTAAATAACCTGATTGTTGTTCAGGCACCATTACAATTAATCTTTCAAGATCCTTAATTGCTTCTTTATATTTCTTATCCTGATAATACTGATATGAACGTTTATCAAGCATGTCTTTCTCAGCATTGATATTTCCAGGGAGTTTTACATCGGGAGGAAGCTCCGAATTCGAGCTTGCTCTTAACTGATCAAGCATCTCTTTTGAATTTCTATAATCAGGAAATATATGCTGCAGCTTTTCGAGCTGTTGAATCGCTTCATCGATCCTTCCTTCACTCTGGTACACATTTGCAAGCTGTAAATATCCATCAGGAGCGAGAGAATCAAGTGATAATCCTTTTTTAAATTTTATCTCAGCAGAATCAAGTTGACCTCTTATCAGGAATATTAATCCAAGGTTGTGATGAGCTAACAATGTATTGTCCCTTAATTCTATTGCCCTTCTATATCTTTTTTCGGCTTCATCAAATTGCTTATTGTTCGCATATATATTACCAACGTTAGTCAATAAAACCGTGCCGTCAATTCCTTCCGCAGTTGAATACAAAACATCATTATTTTTCCAATCCTTGTTCCTTTCATAGGTCAGAAACGAGAGAATCAAAACCAGCACAACAGAAAAAACAATTATCTGAAAATTACTTTTTTCGTTATAATTCTTCACAATCAAGTAAGCTATAACTATCGCAAGACTAAAAGATGTCATATATAAAAATCTTTCCGCCATAAGATTCATTGTAGGGATGATATTCATAACAGGCAGAAGAGAAACAACAAAGAATAAAAGACAAAAAGACACAACGCTGTTGTGTTTATAGAATATTACTGAAAATACTATTACAGCAATTGTAAAAATAATCGAAAAGATCACATTTAGTTCCAGGAATGAATTGGAATCCGGAATTGTACCATTGTAATGATATAGAAGATTAATCGGCACAAAGAGTAATTTAAAATATAATGGAACGGTCTTGAACATTGTTGCTGTGATTGTTACAAAATCCATCTGGTAGAAGTAAGCGTATGTTTCCCTCTCAACAACATCTTTAAGTGTAATATATCTTAGTAAAAGATATACTATAGTAACAACAGCAAAAGACGCATAGGCTATAATATTTTCTTTAAAATATAGTATAGGTTTCTTTCGATATACAAAATCAAAAAGTATGATAACAACAGGAAATGTTATTATCATTTCCTTCGATAGTAACCCGGCAAAATAAAACAGGATTGATACGAACAGGAGAATATATTTTTTAAAAAATGTCTCATCTCTTCCAGAACCGGATTCTCTTATTTTATCATATCCCCTGACAAACTTGATATAATACAAAAAAGAAGCAAAGAAAAACAGCGTAACGAGTGAATCTGTTCTACCGCTTATCCAGCTTACAGCTTCCGTATGAACAGGGTGGGCTGCATATATTAATGATGAAATTAATGATGCCAGGATTCCATATTTATACTTTTTGAATAACTCTGCTAATATTGCAAACAGTAACAAACAAGAAACAATGTGAATTATAACATTCGTTATATGATACCCCAAAGGATTTAGCTCCCCTATTGCATAATCGACTGCATAAGTAGTTGATACAATCGGTCTGTAATATCTTCCAATCACTTTATGGAAACCTTCTGCTCCTGTAAAGTATTTAGGAATATTTGAAATATCCCTGATGGACAAATTGTTTACTACTACGCTTTCATCATCGAACACAAATTCGTTCTCAAACGAATTATAAAAAATTAAAAACGTTAAAACCGTTATTATTATATAACAATGATACTTTTTTAATTTATTCAAACTTTGTTTTTATTTAATTTTTAAATATTTCTATAGTTTTACAGCAACTACAACAGTACTTTTTATTTCATCGATAGTGCCTCCCTGGTCGTCAATAGCTTCAATATAAAGAATGTAAATACCAATCCTAAGCCTTTCACCATCATCATTCAACCCATTAAAAATAATCGAACCTTCGTTTGCACTCAATTGATTATTTTCAAGCGTTCTTACCAGCCTCCCTTTAATGTCAAAAACTTTAACCCTCATCTGTGCAAAAGGTACGGTAAGTTTATAAGTAATAATAGTAAAATCTTCATGACCGTCACCATCGGGGGAGAAAGGATTCGGTGAAACAGTCACAGTCGCATTCGATGGTAATTTCTTTGTATAGATACTGTTTTGCATTCCAGGAGTTCCACCGCTTGGATTTGCACAAGAATTCCAGTTATTTCTCTCGTTCGAACCAAATAGCGGATTTATCCTTTCAAGAGACGTACCTTTTGATGTTGTCAGGTTTGGATTTTTCCAGCTATCAAGATAATAAACACTGTCTATTAAGTTTTTAAAAACATCAAATATTATTAAAGGTTCGCCGCTGTTACTGAGACTGAAACTCTCATCGGAAATAACAACCTTCTGGTTTGGTTCAGGATTTAGTAAATAAGAAAACCTGTTGAATATAGTCGTATCCGATGCAAATACTAAATAGTCACCAGGATTTATGATAACGTTGCATGTATCAGCGAGGTTTATGAATGAAGAAGATTCATTAAACATCCATCCATTAATGTCAACAGTTTTATTACCCGGATTGAATAATTCTATCCACTCTGCTTCTCCCGTAAAAGGATCAAACATAATTTCATTTATTACTAAATCGTTATAATCTCCCGGTACTGCAGAGGTTACGGAATTTATCCTCGTTGGTGAGGAGTTTTCGCAGTCTATTGATGTTGCCCAATTCGTTGAATCATTCGAAAGACCGATTGGTGAAATTCTTTCGAGAGATTTTGGGGTGTTTCCACCCCACGAAGACCTGTATTCGACATCATCAATTAGGTCATTATTTGAATTAAATAGTGAAACTTTATCCTCATCATTGTTCAAAGCAGGAAGGTTTGCTAAATATATTATCTTCGCCGAATCAATTAATGGATGATTAAGTAAAATGGAATTATTCTCAGCAATTACTAAATAATCATTCGGGTAAAGAAAGTAATCGGTTGTTGTAATTGTTATCGGACTACTTTGTGTTGTTAGATCAGCAATCTTCCAGTCCTTAAAATTAAGAGTATCCTGCAAATTATTATAAATCTCTATCCATTCAGGCTCCGGACTCTCAGGAGCATACATAATTTCATTAATAACAATTCCAGAATTTTGAATGATCCCTCCAACGTTTACACTCTTCACCTTTTTATTGTCTAACGTATCATCATCCAGTGAATAATCCACGTACCCAATGAATTGTTTTCTTCCGCTGTCGATGTTTGTCAATGAATATACGTACAATAAGGAATCACCCGGATCGAGAGTTGTGTAATTCTGTGTGTGTATCAATTCGCTTTGCTGAGGAATACTATCAAAATTCAAATCATTATATATTTTCAATGAAAAATTATTTGCAATATTTATTCCAGTATTTCTTAAGGTGAAATCAAGTTTTAATGTGTCTCCTACTAAAGGAAAAGCCGGAGTTATATTAAAAGAATCAAGGCTCAAATCATTTGGTAAAGGTGTGATTGAATTAAACCTGTTAGGTGTGGATTTCTGAGGGTCAACCGATGAGCCCCAGTTAGTGCTGTCATTTGATATACCTGAAGGATTAATTCTTTCCAGTGAAAAACCATTCTCACCACCCCATGATGGTATGTAAGCAATCGAGTCTATTCTCTCATCTGCCGGATTGATTAAAATAACATCGTCTCCGGTGTTGTTAAGTGCACTCCATGTAGTTTGAATTATTAATCCCGTGAAACCTGGGTGAGCATTTTTGACAGACATCGAATCCATACATATCACGGCATAAGATTCAGACGGCAGTATTATACTTGAAGTTGTAATCACTCTTACCGAAGCAGTCGCATCTTTCCACTTCCAGTTTTGCAAATTGATAGAATTATTCCCGATGTTTAACAATTCGAACCATTCCTGTTCAGGGGCACCCGGTCCATACATAATTTCGTTTATTACAATATCAGCAGGCTGAATAACCCCTCCTACATTCACACTTCGTACTAATTTATTATTCAAAGTATCCTGGTCAGGCGGGTAATCAACATAGCCAATGTACTGTTTTAAACCGCTGTCTATGTTTGCTATAGTAAATTCATAAAGAACCGAATCATTCGGATTAAGAGTCGAATAATTCTGTGTATTGATTAATTCACCCGGAGTTGGAATACTGTCATAGTTCAGGTCCTTATATATTTTTAAAGAGAAATTATTAGCAGTGGATAGACCAATATTCTTAATTTTAAAATTTAATCTTAAAGTATCACCAGCAATCGGATTAGATGGATTGATTA
This sequence comes from uncultured Ignavibacteriaceae bacterium, assembly GCA_964472195.1. Taxonomy (GTDB): domain Bacteria; phylum Bacteroidota; class Ignavibacteria; order Tepidaquicellales; family Tepidaquicellaceae; genus BS750m-G4. Next base: position 42,736 of record CAYYJH010000011.1, read on the forward strand.
TAAATGAACTAAGTATTAGATTATTCTGCAGCGGAGCAATCGAGTTTACACGGTTAGGGGTTGATTGTTCCGGGTCAACTGATAATCCCCAGTTTGAGGAATTGTTCGAAGGTCCATTCGGATCGATCCTTTCAAGTGAAAAGCCGCTTGCACTTCCCCACGAAGGTACATATGCTACTGAATCTACCCGCACACCGGCAGTATCAATTAATATAACATTATCACCCGTGTTATTAAGTGCACTCCATGAAGTTTGTATAATTATTCCTGATACTGAAGGATTTGAAATTTTTAAAGCCGCTGAATCCCGGCACAATACAACATACGAATTTGCTTGAATATATATACTTTGTGTGGTGATAGTTCTGAGAGTAGATGTAGCATCTTTCCATTTCCAATTTTTTAGGTCAATAGAATCAGAGGTAAGATTATATAATTCAAACCATTCATTTGTCGATACAGTCGGTCTGTACATTATCTCATTTATAACAATTTGTGATTGCAAATCCGAAACATACAGTATAACCGAACATAATACTAATAATACAACTTTATTAGCAGCTTTTTTCATTAATTTATATTATTCATTTATTTTTTAGTGGAGTATTAAATACTGATAAAAAAGATTGGATTTTTTTATTATTAAAATCCATTGTGTTACTCGAAAATTTTTTTCAATTTAACACTAATATAATATTTTAACAATTTAAATAGTTATTTGATGGAAGTAAGATTTGTTAATTTCAAATTTGTTTCAATAATTTTAATACTTTTATTTAGTAATCTGTTTTGTAAATCTCAAAACGTTGAAAGACAGGTTGATAAATACGCCGTTGCAGTACTCCATACACCGGTTTTGAATACAAGCAATTTCGAATCGGTTTTTGGTGGAAATAGCGGTGACAGCTTAATGTTAGATGAAGATGGACACATCATGGCACTTGAATTCATAGCAATCCCGTATACAGTTTTCGAAATTCATGAAACTATTCCGAAGCAGGACTACAATATTTACAGAATAACATCGACAGATTACCCGTACACTTCATCTGAATTGTTCATCGACAGCAGGTTCGTGAAAGTTTTGGATAAAAAGCCCGAAGAAAGAAAGATTAAAATGCCTTCAAAAAAAGAAATCCTACAAAACATGGAAGCACTCGAAGGTTACAGGTATCTATGGGGTGGAAATTTTGGTGACGGGGTGGCAGAAATGCTCGATTATTATAAGCCCTCTTCTGAATTAGAGGAAGAGATAAAAGCTTCCTGGTCCTTAAAAGGTCTTGATTGCTCCGGTTTGATATACCAGGCGACAAACGGGGCGACACCGAGAAACACTTCATCCCTGGTGAATTACGGTACAGGTCTTGAAATATCCGGTAAAAGTGATACGGCTATTTACAAGATGCTGAGACCACTCGACCTTATCGTCTGGAAAGGACACGTAATAATTGTCCTCAATGAAAATACAATTATTGAAAGCAGACCGCCGGATGGCGTACAGAAAAAAGACCTCCTCAAAAGACTTGAAGAAGTAATGGAAGAAAGACAACCTGTGGATAAATGGGATTCATCTGAAGGTGAAAGGTTTGTTGTGAGAAGATGGGTTGAGTAATTCTATTATTAGAATTAAAGAAATAATTCTTTCTTATTTCCCGTTACGCCAATTCTTTATAAGCTCTGCCATAAGTTTTCCATTCTCCTTTGTATACTGGAACCTGGCTTTCTCATCGATAAACCTGTTAAATAATGCCGGGTCTTTTTTCTGCAGCCATTCATAAAATGCTATCATATTGTCCCTGTAAGGTTCCAACGGCTCAGGTGGTTTTCGTGATTCTATAAGAACCAGCATATTCTCCCTGAAACCAAAACGTAGAAAATGTGTAAGGCTGTCAAGACCTAATTCCTTTAGAATAAGATTTTTCTCAACCAATTCGAATTCAGCAGTGTCGCCCTTGACAGATATGTTTTTTAAAAAGAGTTTTGTTTGAGCACCTTCATCGAAATGCAAAGGTTTCATTACATTACCCCGACCGGTCAAAGTGTCTAAACCTAAATACCAGACTGCATCCCCGGCAATCATCTCCTCCAGTTCATCGAAATCATGTTCGTTGCAGGCTTCGATATAATCTGTTAGCAATTCCTCAGTTTTTGATTTATGTGAATTGCATGAAACTAATAAAACTAAAAAACCTATTAATAAAACAATTTGTTTCATAAAATTTTTGGTTTGATTTTATTGAATTCTATGAAATAATAAACTTCAACCTTTGTTTTCGATACATTATGAAATGATTATGCATCATCAAATATTAATTCTGTTATAAGAAGGCACATTATACATCCAGTTCATCAGCCGGGCTTTTTATTTTATTTATTGAATAAGAGGAAATATGCGTATAAATCTGAGTAGTTTCAAGCCGTTTATGCCCTAACAATTTCTGAATATAACGTATATCCGTTCCTTCATCTAAAAGATGTGTTGCAAAGCTGTGGCGTAAGGTATGTACGGAGGCTTTCTTCTTAATATGAGCTTTCTTAAGTGATGCTTTAAAAATACTTTGAACACTTTTAGGGCTGTATTTACCGCCTTTTTGCCCTTCAATAATATATTTTTTAGGTTTAAATATCTTATAATATTTTCTTAATAAATCCAGAACTTTTTCTGAAAGCATAACATATCTGTCTTTCTTCCCTTTACTTTGCCTAACGTGAATTTTCATTGAGTCAGAATTAATATCCTCTATTTTTAAA